>CAYJGI010000058.1:0-3009 GCA_964369705.1 uncultured bacterium | reverse complement strand
TCCAATCCCCACCATGTGTGGTTTTTCTTTTTGGAGGAGCATCATGTCTTTCGCCAGGGTTTCGGTGGTTTGGTAGGGTGACCCCACCATAAAACCGTATCCCGTCTGATAGCCTAAGGTTTTTAAATCTTTCAGTGCTTGTAAGCGACGCTCTAAAGTCATCTCCCTTGGATGAAGCTGATTATAGTGACATGGGTCCGCCGTCTCGTGGCGCAGTAAGTAGCGACTAGCGCCTGCATCTTTCAGCCTCTTATAACTTTCAAAACTCCGCTCACCTAAAGATAGCGTTATTGCAGCATCCGGTGACACTTGATGAATCCCCTCCACGATGGCGCATAATCTGTCATCGCTATAGTAAGGATCTTCTCCCCCTTGCAACACAAAAGTCTTAAAACCCAAATCTCTTCCCATCTTCGCTGTTTCGATGATTTCCTTTTCTGTGAGGCGGTAGCGTTCTGCCTGGCGATTGCTTCTTCTAATCCCGCAGTAGTAGCAGTCGTTTTTGCAGTGGCTTGTGATTTCGATGAGGCCTCTGGCATAGACTTTGTCTCCAAAGTGCTTTTCTTGAATCGCCTTACCCCTTGCCTTGATACATTCTTTGATTTCATCGGTATCCTGAAGAAGATAGTACCATTCTTCGTAGGTTAAGGCCCCTTCTCTTTCACATTTTTCCAATAATTGTTTTCTCATTTTTTATCCTTATCTTTGATGCTTACAATCTTATTTTTCTTTAATCCTCTTTCATGATACCTTATTGTTATTTTTTTGTCAATCCTTATGTGGTGCCTTTTTTACTGTCTTTTTCCTCGAATCATATCGCCCAGCATCTTGCCTACCCGCTTAGCGCCAAACTTCACTTCTTCCAGCGCTTCAAATTCTTTAGGCCAATGACATGGTAGCACTTCTTCTAAAAATCCATGGGTCGTAACGATATTACCGGTGGCGCAATCTTGACCATGCCCACAGGTAAAACACTGGGAGAATCCGGGAACTGCCAAGCTATTGGCCAAAACCAATTTATTAGACGTAATAAAGCGACTGAGTTGCAAAAAAACAGGATCATCAATGATATTGGATCGATACCCTGTTACCACGGCAACGGCCAGTTTTCCCGACATGGTAAAGGCGTCACGATGGCGAAAAGAAAACCATCTCTCCCAAAAACAATGGGACATTCCGTTCATCATACCGTAGTAGTTCGGCGCACCGAATACAATGGCATCGGCTTTTTTGATTTTTTCTGAGATTTCTATGAAATCATCTTGAATCACGCAGATATTGCTTCCTGCACATCCGGTACATCCCGTGCATCCCTTGACATCATAATCGGCCAGTGAGAGGTACTCGTAAGGCTCATTACTGGCTTCTAAAACTGCTTTAACGGCTTTTTCCGTCATTCTTCCTTTTCTACCGCTTCCTGAGATTCCTAAGATCATATGTTAATCCTCCTTTATGGTTCATTAATAATAGTATAAAGGTCGATAATTGAAAAATAAAGACTTGTAAAAAAAAAAAATTAAAAAAATTCACATAGATTTCTGATTTCTCTGTTAAAGTAGTATTAAAGATTAGAGGTGATCACATGGGAAAAATATTACTATATAGCAAAGATCTTGCAATAAAAGCGCTTCTTAAGCGATATCTATTATTCGATCAGTATGAAATCTTCGAAAAAACTCCTAAAGACGGTGCCGTAATCGATTGTGGCAATAGTGATATTGATTTGATAGTGGCAGATCTTGGATCATCCTGTCATGACGTCTTAGATTTTTTGGCGCCGCTTAAGATTCATGAGTCTACACCCATTATAATATTACACAACAAAGATGAAAAAATGGCACTAAACAAAGGTTTTGACATTGGTATCGACGATTACATCGAAAAACCCTTCACCAGTAAAGAGCTTCTCCATAAAGTCAGTGCTATTTTAGGTCGTGCCCCTTCCCATTCTATGCTGAATGAAGAAGGTCACGTTGTCTACCAAAAAGCAGGGCTTTTTGTGGATCTTACCGCCCACAAAGTCACAGTAGATGGTAAGACCTTGACCATGGCACCGAAGGAGTATGATCTATTGTTTTTTTTGGTGCGCAATAAGAATATCGCAATCCCCCACGAAAAACTACTCTCGGAAGTCTGGGGATATGATTACTTCGGTGATGATCGGACGCTATACACCCACATTAAGCTCCTAAGAAAATCCCTAGGCCCTTATAAGAAGCACATTACAACCATAAGGGGTCTTGGATATCGATTCGATGATTAAATCATAAGCTAAATTAAAAAAGGAATAGACACGCTGTCTATTCCTTTTTTATTATGTTCGTACGGTTTTTAAATCAAAGCCTTATTTGTAGCGCCCGCCATAGACGATTTCGCCTTTTGTATTATAGATACGCTCTTCATAACCAAATTCCGGTATGCTCTCTACTTCGTGGGTAGGTGAGCCATCTTCATCCACTTCAATGATATCGGCCACGGCTTCATGGAGGTAGCCGTACTCGTCTACTGCCACCACTTTAATCGTTAAGGTCTCACCGGTGGCCACCGGGAATTCCTTTGCTACTACTAAGTCGCCACTATTGGCGTTGTGCATAATGGGCGCTTCTTCTAAGAGAATACGTCCATCGACTTCGTAGATGACTTTATAATCTTCTAAACCACTACTGTTACTGGGCGTATGAGAATCAACATGAATCACTACATCTTCTACCACTTTACCGTTACGGTAAGATGTCTCTCCCGACTTATGAGCCGTTAAAAAAGGAAGGATCTCGTGACTGGGGTAGATTTCGTGATCGTAGATAGACTCTGTCTTCTCTCCTTCTGCACTTCTGAAAATCACGCTGGATTCAGGCACCATTTCAAAAAGTCCAAAAGTGACAGTGGCACGATACGCACTGCCATCTTGTATGAAGGGGATTTCTTCATCCTCTAGAATGAGAAACAGTGTTTCGCCGGCTTTCACTTCCTTTGGCACTATGGTGAAAGTGACATCAACTTCTCCTCTGT
>CAYJGI010000057.1:0-7495 GCA_964369705.1 uncultured bacterium | reverse complement strand
CCTTAAGGGCAAAAACAGAAACTACTTTGAAAAAAAACTAATGTCAAATCTCATAGAAATGCTAAAAAAATTTCCCGATGTCAAAGTGGTGCGCACCGATGGCCGCATCTTTATCCACGCTGATCCTGAGAGTGCAGAAGTGAGAGAAATCTTAGGCAGAGTTTTTGGCATCAGCGCGGTCCATCCCGTGGTGCAGTGTAAGAGTGATTTTGAAACCATCTGCCAAGAGGCTGCCAAGGTCTTACAAAATCTCGCCAAAGACAAAAAAATCACGACTTTTAAAGTGGAATCAAGGAGAGCCGATAAGACTTTCCCTATGAACTCTCAAGAAATCAATCGTGCTTTAGGTGAATATCTATTAAACAACGTAGAAGGCACCAAAGTGGATGTCCATCACCCCGACTTTACCGTATACGTCGAGGTGAGGGATGAAGTATACATCTATGCTGAAGTCATTAAAGGACAAGGCGGTTTACCCCTTGGTAGTAGTGGCAAAGCCATCCTCATGCTCTCAGGAGGAATTGATAGTCCTGTGGCGGGATACTTAGCCATGAAGAGGGGATTGAATGTTTTTCCTGTCTATTTCCATACACCACCCTTTACAGGCCCATTAGCAGAAGAAAAAGTCGTAGAACTTACCAGAAAACTGGGTAAATACAATCCCATCTTTCGCTTGACGGTGGTTCACTTTACAGAGGTGCAAGAAGCCATCATGGCCCATTGCAAAGAAGAATACGGCACCATCATTATGCGCCGCATGATGATGAAAATCGCCAATAAGATTGCAGAATCCGTAGAGGCAAAAGCCATCATTACAGGGGAGAATTTAGGGCAAGTGGCCAGCCAGACCTTAGAAAGCCTCACTTGTACCAATGCAGCCAGCGAGATTCCTGTTTTTAGACCGCTTATCACGTATGATAAGATGGATATTGTAAAAATCGCACAAGAGATTGATACCTTTGAGACGTCTATACTTCCCTATGAAGATTGTTGTGCCCTTTTTGTACCGGCAAAACCAAAGACAAAACCAAAGCTTACAGAATGTATCCAAATGGAAGAAGGCGTCGATTGGGAGCATCTTTTTGAAGAGGCGATCCGCCGCTCCAAAGTGGTTGAAATTATTTCCAACAAAGGTTAATTGTTGAGAAAGGATGTTTTGCGATGTTTCCCATTACCCATATTTATATTGCGAACCGTATTTTCCCTGATTTATCCGATGAACAACAAAGAGCCTTATCTCTTGGCGCTGTTTTTTGTGATGCTTTATCCCATGAGATTACGTGGGATAGATCCCATTCTTTGGCTAATGAGTATAGGGAAGAGGGTTATTTTTATAAAGGGTTAATGACCCACGGCGCAAACCCTAAAGGCGTAGATTATTATACCGATAAAGTGTATAGAGGGAAATCGCCGGGATTTGCTTTTCAGAAAAGCGATCCCATATTACAAGATGTTATGGCCGCTACAGGCCTTGATGAGTACCATGGACTTTGGAAATCTCACAACTTTATTGAATTGACCTTTGAGCTTTATATCGCCAAGACTTATCCTGAGACCATAGATCTCCTTCGCAGTATTTCCGAATATCCCGAAGAAGTGGCTCATAATCTAAGGAATATAGCGGTACACCTAAAAATGTCAGAAGAAGAATTAACCCATAGACTTCTTGGTTTTTTACGGCATGTAGACTTTGGTGATTACTCAGAAGATAAAGTGACCGCCTGGATTATAGATGCATGGGGAAGACAGCTCAATATCAAGATGGCGTATGGAAGCACGTTAGCCATTATTCAAAAAAGCAGAAAACGAATGGAACAAGATGTAATCCCTTTTTTAACAGAAGTCATAGAACTGGTAGCAAGTAGCGTAGCATAGGAGGCGATTCTTATGAAGCAATGTATCTCATTGATTATGGGTGGAATGTCGGGAGAACACGAAGTGAGTATCCTCTCGGCGAAGAACATGATGAGCCATATCCCACTGGATCTTTACGATGTCATAAAAATCGGTATTAGCAAAAGGGGAAAGTGGTTTTTATTAGATGAAAAAACCTACAACACAGTGCTGGAAAAAGGCTTTGTACCGAATGATTTAGACGATTATCTCCTCATTCTTTCTCCCAGTAACACAGAAGAAGGGCAAGGCACTTCTTTAAGTGTGTGCAGTCATTTTCAAACCATTATGGACAAAACCGATGTGTTTTTTCCCATGGTTCATGGGCCAAACTGTGAAGATGGCTCTTTACAAGGCTTACTCCTACAATGGGGAAAACCCTTCGTAGGATGTGGCGTTACTGCCAGTGCTGTAGCCATGGATAAAGCCATTGCCAAGGGAATTTTAAAGACGGCGGGGATTCCCGTTGTGGAAGATCTGCTCCTCTACAGAAAAGAAATCCATGAAGAGATGGAAGCAAGTATACGTAAAGTAGAAACGGCCTTTCATTATCCCGTTTTTGTGAAGCCTTGCAACTTAGGAAGTAGCGTTGGTGTCGGTCGAGCAGAAGATCAAGAATCACTAAAAAAAGCACTCTTAGAAGGGGCGAAATACGATCAGAGAGTCCTCGTGGAAAGAGCGGTGATTGCAAGGGAAATCGAATGCGGTCTCCTTGGCCATGGAGACGTCTTTGTATCAGAGCCTGGAGAAGCCTTTGCCAGTGGAGCACTTTATAGTTATGAAGATAAGTATGTCAGTGGAAGACCTTCAGAAGTACCGGCCAGTGGACTCAGCAATGAGCAGTCAAATCAGTTCAAAAAGCTGTCTCTCGCGGCATTTCAAGCCATTGGCGGATCGGGATGGGCAAGGGTAGACTTCTTCTTAGAAAAAGATACCAATAAAATTTATCTTAACGAAATCAATACCATACCGGGTTGCACCAAATCCAGCATGTACCCACTCCTTATGACGAAAAGCAAAGTGACCATGGTGGATGTCATTCAGACCCTTATTACCAGTGCCGTACAAAGAAAAAAAGAAGAAGACCTCCTTCAAAGGGCAAAGGATGGAAGCCATGTATAATCAGTTTGCTTTTTATTACGATGCACTAATGAGAGAGTCTTTTGATTATGAGAAGTGGGCATCATACTTAGAATCTTTTTTTAAAAAAGAAACCAAAACCCTATTAGATATGGGAGGCGGTACAGGGGTCCTATCGGTAGAATTATTAAAAAAAAACTACCACGTCACCATCGTCGATAGAAGTGAAGAGATGCTCACCCTATGTGAAGAGAGAACGGCCACTTATCAAAACAAAAGAATCTTACAAGGTGAATTTCATACTTTTTTGGATACAAGGCAGTACGATGCAGTCATGATGACTTGCGATGTGATGAATTATGTCTTAACAAAAAAAGAACTGAAGCAAGGTTTTCGTCACACGTATCATCACCTTAAAGAGGGCGGTGTTTTCCTTTTTGATTTGGTGACTGCAAACAAACTGCAAATAATGCTGGGGAATAAGACCCATACCTATGTGGGAGATGATATTAGTTACATCTGGGAGAATCGTTTTTGTTTTCCTAAAGTGACTTCTTATATTACTTTCTTTGCGCGGCATGTGGACAATACTTATCAGCGTTTTGAAGAAACCCATGTTCAGCGCGTATGGCAGGCAGAAGAAATCATAGCGCTGCTGCAGGATTGTGGCTTTAAAAAAGTGAAAGTATATAAAGCTTTTACAAAACAAAAAGCAAAAGAAAAAGAAGATGTCAGAATTCAATTTATTGCAATGAAATAAACAAAAAAAGAAGCAAACGATCGTTTGCTTCTTTTTTTTTTGTTTTTTGTTACTTAAGGTTTGATTGTTCGTATTGAGCGATCATACGCTTTACCATTTCGCCACCTACTTGACCGCATTGACGGGAAGTAAGGTTGCTCCAGTTTTGGCTATTGTTAGCATCCACTGGTAAACCGTACTCGGAAGCAATTTCATACTTGAAATTCTCTAAGTTTTTAGATTTTTTCATGGTGGTGTATCCTCCTTTTTAGGTTGATGTTCATAATATAACCAAAGACTTTCGTTTTATATTGGTAATTTTTGTGAATCATAAGAACACCTAAATAGAGTTTTTGCTTTTTTATATAAATCATACAGGTAAAAAAAAGAAAAAGCGGTTTTGAAAATCAAAACCGCTTTATTCAGTATTTATTTGTTATTGATACGATCAAGGACGGAGAAGGCAATATCTTTAGAATGATCTGCCATACGCTCTAGGTTGCTCAGAATATCCAGATAAAGCACGCCGGAAGCAGGATAACATTTGCCATCGTTCAGGCGACTGATGTGGAGTTTTCTCAGGCGTTTTTCCATAAGATCAATCTCATCTTCTTTATCAATGACTTCGTGGGCAAGCTCTGGTAAGAATTGATCAAAGACTTCCATGGCATTTTTGAAGGCGCCAATGACTTCATCAAACATCTCTTGAAGCTCAAGTAGGGCACTTTCTGAGAAGGGGAGTTTGCCTTCGATTTTTGTTTCTGCCAGTTCTACGATGTTTTCCGCATGATCGCCGATTCGCTCAATATCATGGGTGGCATTCAGAAGGTCGGTCATGGCTTTCACTTGCGTTTCTGTCAGTTGTTTTGCCGCAAGAGCGCCTAAGAAGTCGTTAATATAGTGATTGAGTTCATCGATTCGTTTTTCTTTTTTATACGATAGAAGGACACTTTTTTCATCATTTTGTAAGAAGGCTTTTTTCGCATCTTCTACCGAGGAGATACAGAGTAGACCCATTTGGTAGACTTCGTTTCTGGCTTGACTCATGGCGATATCAGGATTGGCGAGGAGACGCTTGTCCAAGTTGTTGGTACCTTGGGTAATATCATCTTTTCGCTTTCGGTCGGGAATCACCTTAATGGCAATGGCGGCGAGGAGTCCAACGAAGGGAAGCTGTATCAGTGTATTTGCAATATTGAACATGGTATGGGCATTGGCCACTTGCCTCACAGGATCGGCGGAGGTCATCTCCACCACCGGCAATATGAGCGGCATAAGAAGTAAGAAGATGAC
The DNA here is from genome assembly GCA_964369705.1 of uncultured bacterium. Lineage (GTDB taxonomy): Bacteria > Bacillota > Tb-RUG-66 > Tb-RUG-66 > Tb-RUG-66 > CAYJGI01. Next base: position 2,490 of record CAYJGI010000057.1, on the reverse strand, counting down.
TGTACCCAAAAGATTAAAGAGTAAATGGATAAAGGCCGCACGGCGGGCATTAACAGAGGCACCAATACCGGAAAGCATTGCAGTGACGCAAGTACCGATATTATCACCAAAGAGAATGGGAAGGGCCGACTGCAGTGATACCAAGTGTAAGCTGACTAAGTTTTGCAAGATACCGATGGTGGCACTTGAGCTTTGCACGATCCCCGTTAAAGCAAATCCGATAAAGACGCCGAGGATAGGATTGGTACTGAATTGTTGGGTGAAATTAACGAAAGCTTCTGAAGATTCAAGGGGTGCCATGGCATCTTTCATCACCGTCATTCCAAGGAAGAGCAGGCCAAATCCCAGAATAATACTACCCAAATCCTTTTGCTTTCTGGATTTTAAGAACAAGACACAGAAAACACCAATACCGATGGCGGGCATTGCATAATCTTCTAGCTTAAAAGCAATGATTTGCGCCGTTATGGTAGTACCGATGTTAGCGCCGAGAATAACGCCTACAGCTTGTCTCAGACTCATAATACCGGCATTTACAAAACCAACCACAAGAACCGTCGTAGCACTGGAACTTTGAATAATCGCCGTTACCAGGGCACCGGTAATTACGCCTAGAATACGATTATTGGTAAAAGTCCCCAGTAGTGTCTTCATTCGGCTTCCGGCTACTTTATTAAGTCCCGTACCCATGGTATTCATACCAAAGATAAAAAGACCAATACCACCTAAAAACTCAAATAGCATTTGCCAACCATTCATAATATTCTCCTTAAAAAAATGCAATAAAATTCACAAAAAAATACAAAGCATTACAATACATTTTACATTGTAACAAATTATCTAAAAAAAAACCAGTTAAAAACAAAAATCATAAAAAAATATTTCACATTGCATTGTATTGATTAATTCCGAAGAATAGGATAAAATAAATCAGAAAAATAAAAGACTTTTATTTTCGTTGCGATGGCAAGAAAGGGTTTTTTTATGACAAACAGTCAGATGATTACAGCAACTCTCTTTGATGGCAAAGTGAGAGTATGCGTTTTGAATACAAAGAGTGTTTTAGAAGAAGGTAAGAGAATCCACGGAACTTGCCACACTGTGACGGCGGCCTTAGGGAGAGCGCTGACGGCGGGCGTGATGCTGACTGCCGATTTTAAAGAAGACAACAATCGTCTCTCTCTTATTATTAACGGAGATGGACCGCTGGGTAAAATCATTGTAGATGCCAATCATAAAGTCCATCTAAAAGCCGACATCGATTTTCCCGTAGTCAACATGATGCCAAGGGAAAGTGATGGCAAGCTCGATGTAGGTGGCGCCGTAGGGAACGACGGTTATTTCAGAGTCATTAAAGACATTGGTCTGAAGGAGCCCTACATTGGCACCGTGAACCTCGTCAGTGGCGAAATCGGCGATGATTTATCGGAATACTTCTTTTTTTCAGAGCAGATTCCATCGGCGGTTGCGGTAGGAGTCCTCGTTAGCCCAGAAAACGAAGTCATTGCCTCGGGAGGATTGTTGGCTCAGCTACTACCCGGTTATGAAGAAGAACACGTAGTGTTCTTAGAAGCACTGCTTGAATCAATGGAAGGCGGAATCTCAAAGTGGATTAAAGACTACGAGGATCCCAAGGAATTACTGGCCGTTTTATTGAGAGACGAACCGTACACCATCGGTACCATAAAAGATATTAGCTACGTATGTGAATGTAATAAAGAAAAACTCCTCTCAATCCTGGCAAGTATCGGTCGAGAAGAGATTGAGTCACTGATAGAAGAAGGCGGCGCAGAACTTACGTGCCACTTTTGCAAAACACAGTACCATTTTACAGGAGAAGAACTCTCCCAATTACTAGAATCTTAATGATCAAAAAGCAGTCTATCCTTAGATTGCTTTTTATTTATGGCATTTAAAGGGCAAGAAAGGATAGATATCGAAGGATAGAAGTGCCTCTACCACAGGTTTATTGACAAAAAATACCAAATTATCATTGATTTTTTATCATTACTAGTGTATAATAATACCAAATATGCAAATTACGATTATTGTTATCGAATTTTGTTTTAATTCACAGCATGGAGATGATAATATGCAAGAACCCATCTTACGAAAACTATTTTTAGGTTTTATCCAAATACATATTTTGCATCATGCAAAAAAAGAACCTATCTTCGGTGTCTATATGATTGAAGAACTTAAGTCCCACGGATATGACATCAGTCCCGGTACTTTATATCCTATTTTTCACAATTTAGAAAAAAACGAACTCTTAGAGTGCGAAAGCAAAGTCATTGAAGGCAAGGTTCGTAAATACTATCATATTACCGAAAAAGGGCGTAAAGTATTGAAGGAAGCAAAGAAAAAAGCAAAAGAACTGACAAGAGAGCTGTAATCTATTAAGAATGCCATGATTGGCATTCTTTTTTTTATTAAATTTCACACAATGCATAGGATAACCCTATGAGTTATGGTATAATAAAAAGGTAA
>CAYJGI010000056.1:7335-7562 GCA_964369705.1 uncultured bacterium | reverse complement strand
TCCACGGGTAAGGCTCGGGCAACTGGCAGGCTCGATGGCAATAAATTCCGTTTGATTCTTACCCCTTAGGCGATCGGCCATGAAAGGCGAAATGAGGCCACCTAAGTTGGAGCCACCACCGGCGCAACCGATAATAACATCGGGCGTTAGATCATAGAGATCTAAGGCTGCTTTGGCTTCAAGACCGATAATGGTTTGGTGTAACAAAACGTGATTCAAAACGCTAC
>CAYJGI010000056.1:0-7325 GCA_964369705.1 uncultured bacterium | reverse complement strand
AGCGGGTGTTTTCTGTTTTTGCGGCCACTTCAAGGGCTTCACTGATGGCGCATCCAAGGCTTCCACCGGTACCGGGATTCTCCGCTAATATTCTCCGTCCCACTTCTGTGGTGTTAGAGGGAGAAGGAATGACGTTGGCACCGTAAGTTTGCATTAAGACTTTGCGGTAGGGCTTTTGCTCGGAGCTGATTTTGACCATATAGACGGAGAGATCCATCTGGTAGTAAGCCGCCGCCATAGAAAGGGCAGAGCCCCATTGTCCGGCGCCGGTCTCCGTTGTAAGGCCCGTAAGACCTTGCTTCTTGGCGTAATATACTTGTGGAATGGCAGAATTCAGCTTATGGGAGCCGGAGGTGTTGTTGCCTTCAAACTTATAAAAAATCTTGGCAGGAGTTCCTAAGGCTTCTTCTAAGCAGTATGCACGAACAAGAGGTGCAGGACGATACATGCGATAGAACTTTTGAATATCTTCCGGGATATCAATATACTCATCGGTGACATTGAGCTCTTGATCGACGAGATCCTCACAAAAAACGGGGAGCAAGTCTTCTCTGGTACAAGGCTGAAGGGTACCGGGATGATAAAATGGCGTTGGTTTGTTTTCCATGATGGCGCGGATATTGTGCCATTTTTTTGGAAGCTCGTTTTCGGGCAAGTATGTTTTGTAGGGAATTTGGTTTTTCATAGCAGTAGTCTCCTTTAAATAATTTGATTTTTGATTTTGTACAAATAAAAAAACGCCTACGGTCTTTGTATACCGAAGGCGTAATCGTGCATCAAAATGAATGCGAAATTATGAAATCCTGGGGCATGCAAAAGTAACCTTATTAACATTGTTAATAAAGCTCTGCCACCAACCATTAGATGTCATAAAGAATACAGTCATTTTCCCATTACCTTTCTTTTTGATTGGAATCAGAATACCATATCTATATAGTCTTGTAAAGGTTTTTTTTGTTTAATTGTGTAAAATCGCCTTACTAATCTGAAAAATCAGTGATTTTAGCTGTTTTTTTTGGTATGAAAAGTAGACATCCCTCATACAGTGAAGAGTAAGGAGATGTGATGATGATGGGATTTTGGTACAAAAGACGGTTCAAAAGAAAATTCAAAAAAAGGATTCCAATAAAAAAAACATGGCAAAAAAATAAATGGAAAGTCCATACGCTGAAGGGTGCCATTCTTTTTGCCATGCTGGTATTTTGTATTTTTGCTTTTTTTTTGGTCGAAAAGGAAGAAGATCCTTTTCAAGAGTTTCATGAAGACCTCACCATAAAGGTATACGTAACAGAAGAAGACAAAATCATTGAAATGCCCTTTGAAGCCTATTTAGTCGGTGTATTATCAAAAGAAATCTCGCCAAGCTACCCCATAGAAGCGATCAAAGCCCAAGCGGTAGCTGCAAGGACTTACAGCTTAAGAAAAATTGAATCCATCGGTGGAAGTGGGTGCGGAAATCACGAAGGTGCCGATATATGTGATACGACCCATTGCCAAGTTTTTGCTACGATGGAGGCATTAGAAGAAGATTGGGGAGAAAACTTCGACACGTACTATGAAAAACTCAAAGAAGGCGTCATCGCTACCACCGGTCAAGTCTTAGTCTACGATGGAAAACTCATCGATGCCCTTTTTCACGCCACATCGGGAGGAACAACAGAGAACTCAGAGGATTACTATCAAGGAATGATTCCGTACCTTAGAAGTGTAGAGAGTCCTTTTGAAGAAGTTACGTCATACAATAATAAAGAAACAAGAATTCCTAAGATGGATTTTTTGACAAGACTTAAAGAAGAGAAAAACGGTTTTCAAGTGACTTCCGATGATTTAGGAGATCAAATCACCATAGATAGCCTTACAGAAGGTGGTAAAGTCAATGAAATCACCATAGGCAATACGGTACTAAGTGGCAGGGAAGTAAGGGAGATTTTTGGATTGCCTTCTTCCGGTTTTACCCTAGAAGTAGAAAAAAAAGACGTCGTCTTCATTACCAATGGATACGGCCATGGTGTAGGCATGAGTCAGCATGGCGCAAAGGGAATGGCCGAAGTGGGGTTTTTGTATGATGAGATACTCACCCACTACTATACGGATGTAGATCTCATGACGTTATATCATACCCAATAATCGTCCACTGAAAAAATAATATTTGTTTTTTTGGGTATAAATGTCATTCCTTAAGGCAAACTATCCTTGAGGTGACGAACATGAATTTTAAAAATCAATTCAATTGGAAAAAAACAGGCGCCATGATGATCCTTGGCGTAGCCGCTTTTGTGCTGGTCAGTTATTTGAGTTTTACGGGATTTCGCAATTTTTTATTAAACAACTTAGAAGATCAGCTGGCGGAAGACTTGAAAGATCAAGAAGCCGTCAATGACCCTTTGGACGATGAAGTAAAAACACCGGATATTCCGGAAGATGACAGTAAAGTTTCGGTCTCAACAGAGCCGGAAGAAGTAAAAGATGAGACCATAGAAGACGAGCCAAAAGAAGAGGAACAAGTGGCCGATTTAGACCTTGCAACAATGATAAAACCTACTTTCGGCACAGTGTATAAGCCTTTTGCCGATGAGGAGCTCCTCTACTCTAAGACCCTTGATGCATGGATTACTCACATGGGTATTGATATTATGGCAGATCTTGAGACGCCGGTATATGCTGCACTCAAAGGCACGGTGAGTTTTGTGGGAGATCGGGATGATACGGGATATACGGTGGTCATTGACCACGGTAGCGGAATCTATACCCTTTATGGCAACTTGAAGGCAGAAGAAGTGATAAAAATGGGCATGCAGGTAGAACAAGGTGCTGAGGTTGGTAAAGTGGGAGAAACTTCCCTCTTTGAAAGCCTTGATCCACCCCACTTACATTTTGCTTTAATGGAGGGTGAGCGTTATATAGATCCCACGCTATACCTTGATTTTAGTATCGAATAATTGTAAAAAACAGTATGATTTCATACTGTTTTTTTATTTGCTTTCATGAGAAGTTGGGGATTTGTTCTAAAGATCATTTTTTGTTCATATAGTGACAAAGAGAAGACTACTCATGGAGGGATTGGATTGAAAGATTATATCGTAGAACGGGTGTTAGAACTCAGTCAGTACATGATAGACACGGGCGCTACGGTGAGAGCCGCCGCTCAAAAATTTAATGTGAGTAAAAGCACGGTACATAAAGATTTGTCAGAAAGATTGCCCCAAATCCACCACGGCATGAATGACGAAATTAAAGAAGTGCTAAAGAAAAACAAGTCGGAGCGCCACATCAGAGGTGGCAATGCCACAAAAGAAAAATATGCAAAACACCGTTAGTCAAAAATATTATTATTTTTAGCGATGCACCCCGTGGGGCGCATCGTTTTTTTGCGTTTTTAAGGGCTTTGTATATACTAAAAAAAAACTGATAAATTCTGAAAAAATTAGTCAAAATCAATAGTACAATCATCTTCTTTGTGATATAATAATTTTATCTATTTTTATAATAAGAAAGTAAAGAGGCAAAGCTGATTCATACAGTATACCTGCCTCCAGTGTTTCTTAAAAAAATATACGAAACGGGCCCTATGGGTGGCCCATTGTCATATTAACAAATAAAGGCGGTAAACAAAATGGGACTTTTTCCGAAGGATATTGGTATTGACTTAGGCACAGCAACGGTGCTCATCTATGTAAAAGGCAAAGGGATTGTCTTACAAGAGCCTTCCGTTGTAGCCATTAAATCAGACACACAAAAAGTACTGGAAGTGGGAGAAGCAGCCCGCAGAATGATTGGCAAAACCCCCGGTAATATCGTCGCAATTCGCCCTCTTAGAGATGGCGTCATTGCAGACTTTGATATTACGGAGAGTATGCTTCGCTACTTTATCGGTAAAGCACAGGCCGGCGGTTTTTTGATTAAGCCCCGCATTATGATTTGCGTTCCTTCCGGCGTTACGTCGGTGGAGAAAAGAGCGGTAGAAGATGCGGCGAAGAGGGCGGGAGCCAGGGAAGTGGCCATCATTGAAGAGCCGGTAGCAGCAGCCATCGGTGCAGGCCTTGATATTTCACAGCCCTATGGCCATATGATTGTCGATATTGGTGGTGGTACCACCGACGTTGCTGTCATCTCCATGCGTGGCGTCGTCGTCAGCAAGTCCATTCGTATTGCCGGCGATAAGATGGATGAAGCCATCGTAAGATATATTCGTAGTAAATACAATGTCATTATCGGTGAGCGTGCCGCAGAACAAGTCAAAGTAGAGATCGGAACGGCCCTTGAAGGCTCCGACAAGAAGACGTCGGTCCGTGGCCGTAATCTCTTAACGGGACTTCCCACGGTCATCGACATTACAGCAGAAGAAATCAGAGAAGCCCTCTCTGAGCCCGTAGAAGAAATCATTAACGCCGTCAAAAGCGTCTTAGAGAAGACACCACCGGAATTAGCCGGCGATATCTCAGAGAGAGGCATCGTAATGACCGGCGGCGGTGCCCTCTTAGATGGCCTTGACCGCATTCTATGCCAAAAAACGAATACGCCCGTATTCATTGCTGAAAACCCCATCAGTTGCGTAGCGATTGGTACCGGTGAAGCACTGGAATACTTTAATGAACTAGGCACCCACAGTCGTCGCAAGTAAGATTGAAAGGAAGTGAAAAGTCTACTTTTTGCTTCTTTTTTCGTATCAACATTCATGAATAGAAGGGGAATAATACTATGAAAGTCTATACAAAGACAGGCGATGGGGGAACCACCAGCCTTTTTGGCGGAACGAGAGTCAAGAAGAATCACCAAAGAGTAGAAGCCTATGGCACCATCGATGAGCTCAGTAGTTTTATGGGGCTTGCCAAGGTAAAATGCGAAAGAGAAGATATTCAAAAAACCATTGAAGAAATCCAAATCACCCTTTTTACCGTTGGTGCAGAACTGGCTACGGAAGATCCTGCTAAACTCCGCACTACGATTACCGATGAGCAAGTATCATCCATGGAAGCAAAAATCGATCTCTACATGGAGGAAGTGGGCGAGTCGTTTTCTTTTAAAGTGCCGGGGGAGACAGAAGCTTCAGCTTATATGCACGTGGTAAGAACCATTTGCAGAAGGGCAGAAAGACGCATCATTACCCTTATGGAGACGGAGTCCGTTAATCAGAATGTAGTCAAGTACTTGAACCGTGTTTCTGATTTATTTTATGCACTCAGTAGAGTGTGTGAGTAAAATATAATAAAAATAATGACATAGAGAAATAAAAAAAGTGAAAAAAGAACCATCAAAACAGAAAGGAAGGTATAGTACGATGCAGTTATCTGATAATGCTTTACAAGTATTAAATAAAAGATACCTCAAAAGAGATGATAGTGGAAATCCCATTGAAAAACCGGAAGATATGTTCCGCCGTGTGGCAGAAAACATTGCTTTAGCCGAAGCAAAATTCGGTAAACAGCCAAAGGATGTGGAAGATGAGTTCTATGACCTCATGACCAGTCTTCGCTTTTTGCCCAATTCTCCAACATTAATGAATGCAGGACGGGAGCTTCAACAGCTTTCTGCTTGTTTTGTTTTGCCTGTGGGCGACAGTATGGTGGAGATTTTTAATGCCATCAGAGATGCGGCCCTCATTCACAAAAGTGGCGGTGGTACCGGATTTAGCTTTTCCAGATTAAGAAGCAGCGGTGCCATGGTGAGATCCACCGGTGGCGTAGCCAGCGGCCCTATCAGCTTCATGAAAGTCTTCAATGCCGCCACAGAAGCGGTAAAACAAGGCGGTACACGCCGTGGTGCCAATATGGGTATCTTACGGGTGGATCACCCCGATATTTTACAGTTTATTACCTGTAAAAGCGATAATGAAGAGATCACCAACTTTAACCTTTCTGTTGCCATTACAGAAAAATTCATGGAAGCTTACAAAAAGAATGAAAATTATGAGCTCGTGAATCCATACAACAATGAAGTCGTGGGAGAACTCCCTGCAAAAGAAGTTTTTGACCTTATCGTAGACATGGCCCACAAGAACGGTGAGCCGGGAATCGTCTTCATCGACCGTATGAACGATGATAACCCCACGAAGAAGCTCGGTCTCATTGAAAGTACCAATCCTTGCGGCGAACAGCCTCTTCTACCTTATGAATCATGTAATTTAGGTTCTATCAATTTATTAGCCATGTTACAAAAGGGAGAAAACGGCGTAACCATCGACTATGACCTTCTGGCAAAAACGACGAGATCTGCCGTTCGTTTCTTAGATAACGTCATTGAGATGAACGAATACCCCCTCCCGGAAATCGAAGAAATGACAAAAAGCAATCGTAAAGTCGGCCTCGGTGTCATGGGCTTTGCCGATATGCTCATGGAGATGGGGATTGCCTATAATTCTCAAGAAGGTGTAGCGGTGGCAGAAACCGTCATGAAGGCCATTCAAGATGTAGCCATGGAAGCTTCTATTGAATTAGGTAAAGAGCGTGGCTCTTTCCCGAATTTTGAAGATAGTATTTATTTTGGTCAAGTGGAAGCCCTCCGTAATGCAACCCTCACTACGATTGCACCGACGGGTACCATCAGCATGATTGCCGGTGTCAGTAGTGGCGTTGAGCCCCTCTTTAATATGTGTTATATGCGTATCGTCATGGATGAGAGCCGTCTTTTAGAAGTTCACCCCATCTTTGAGAGAGTGGCGAAAGAGAGAGGCTTCTTCAGTGATACCTTGATGGAAAACATCGCAAGGGAAGGCACTGTATTACATATGGATGATGTACCGGAAGACATCAAAAAAGTCTTCGTCACCGCCCACGATGTTTTACCTATTTGGCATATTAAGATGCAATCGGCATTCCAAAAATACACCCACAATGCAGTCAGTAAGACTGTTAACTTTAAGAATAGCGCCACCAGGGAAGACGTGGAGCAAGTATACCTCTTAGCCTACGAACTTCAATGTAAAGGCGTGACCATCTACCGTGATGGCAGTAGAGAGAAGCAAGTCTTAAATCTCATGGGTAGCGAAGCGAATCACACCGTAACGCCCACCTTTGGTACGATTATCCCTCGTCCAAGACCTACGGTCGCCCACGGCCTTACAGAAAAAGTCAAAATGGGTTGCGGTAATCTCTATATTACCGTCAATATGGATGAGTATGGTATTGTAGAAGTCTTTACCAATTTAGGTAAAGGTGGCGGTTGTCCCTCTCAATCGGAGGCTACCAGTCGCTTAGTATCCCTTGCTTTAAGAAGCGGAATCAGTGCCGAATCGGTCATTGAGCAATTAAAAGGCATTCGTTGCCACTCTACACTCAGAAGACAAGGTGTCAACGTGTTATCTTGTCCCGATGCCATTGCCGGCCTCC
>CAYJGI010000055.1:0-7565 GCA_964369705.1 uncultured bacterium | reverse complement strand
ATTACCCTTCGGATTGAACAAAAAGTCTATTATATACTCAACAAACCAAGAGGCATCATCACCAGTCGCAAAGATCAGTTCGGTAGAGAAACGGTGGTGGATCTCTTAAAAGACGTAAAAGAACGGATTTTTCCCGTGGGAAGGCTGGATTACGATACCGACGGACTTCTTCTCTTAACCAATGATGGAGAACTGGCGGAGCGATTGAGCCACCCTTCTTATAAAGTCGACAAGACGTACGAGGCTCTGGTGAATGGAACGGTGAGTGATGAGACGATTGCAAAGTTAAGAAAAGGCGTTTCTTTGGAAGATGGCCCCACCCATGAAGCGAAAGTCAAAAAAATCCGAATGATTAAGGAGCATACACTCCTTCACATCACGATTCACGAAGGACGCAACCGCCAAGTGAGAAGAATGTTTCAAGCGGTGGATCACCAAGTTGTTTTCTTAAAAAGAATAGCGTATGGCCCATTAACCTTAAAGGGGCTTAAGACGGGGGAATACAGACCCCTCACAAAAAGAGAAATTGAAATACTAAATAATAGCAATCAATAATAATGTAGGAGGCTTTATGAAAGCTGATTTGTTTGCGCCCACTGGGCGCTTTATGTACGCCCAAAATGACTATGAAAAATCAAAACTTGTCGTCCTTGGAATTCCCATGGATTATACGGTGAGTTTTTTATCGGGGACGCGAGATGGCGCCGATGGTGTCAGGAAAGCAAGTACCGCCATGGAAGAATACAGCCCAAAACTCCATCGCAATTTAACGGAAATCCCCTTCGTTGACCTCGGTAATATTCATTTACCCGTTGGCAATGCGGAGAATAGTTTGAAAACCATTGAAGAAGTCTACGACGATCTATTAGCAGATGAGAAAATCCCCTTTGCTTTTGGGGGAGAGCATTTGGTGACATTGGGAATCATTCGTTCTATGGTCAAAAAATACCCTGACCTCGTTATGATTCATTTAGATGCCCATGGCGATATGAGGGAAGATTTTTTTAATGAGCCTATGAGCCATGCCACTGTCATTAACCATGCATCAAAACTCCTACAGCCAAAACACTGCTTCCAAGTGGGCATCAGAAGTGGTCCGATGGAAGAGTTTATGCGCTCCAGGGAGCGCAATCAGTTTTTTCCTTTCCGTTTAGAGGAAGCCATTCCCGTCATCAACGAGTTTTGTAAGGGTAAGCCCGTTTATATCACCCTTGATGTAGACGTCTTAGATCCTGCCCATGCACCGGGCGTTGGTACGGCTGAGCCACAGGGTGTGACGAGTAGAGAGCTTTTTGATTTTATTTATGGACTGGAGCTTGAGCAAGTGGTGGGCATTGATGTGGTAGAGATTAGCCCCGTCTTAGACTCGGCTATGATTACAAGTGTCGTCGGTGCCAATTTACTCAGAGAAATGGTGTTAAAATTCTTTTAAGGAGATCCAATGAAAAAAATTGCCATTATCGGCGGTGGTGCGGCAGGCATGATGGCTGCACTTTCTGCCTACGAAAGCGGTCATAGACCGGAAATCTTCGAAAAAAACAAAATGCTGGGAAGAAAACTGCGCATTACAGGAAAAGGTCGTTGCAATATCACGAACAGCGGTTCTGTGAGGGAGCTTATCGAAGCCTTTGGAGAGAATGGCTTGTTTTTGCATGGCATTTTTTCGAGATTTGATAATGAAGATTTGATGGATCTACTGGAGAATATGGGCGTCCCTCTTAAAGTGGAGAGGGGAGGGAGGGTCTTTCCCGAAAGTGATGAAGCACTGGATGTTGTGAAAGCTTTTGAAAAAAAACTAAAGCTGTACCAAATCCCCATCCATTTTCAATCGCCCGTAGAAGGGATTACCAAAGAAGGCGAAGGTTTTTTAATCAAATCCATGGGACAAACGCAGAGTTTTGATGCCGTAATCATTGCCACGGGAGGACTGAGTTATCCTCTTACGGGCTCCACGGGAGATGGTTATCAGATGGCACGGACACTGGGACTTCGCGTAACTCCTCTAAAACCGGCTTTAGTACCACTTCATATTGAAGACAAAGATCTCAAATTATTGCAAGGTTTATCCCTCAAAAACGTGACCCTAACGATCAAAGATCAAGACCATCAAGTCATTGGCGAAGAATTCGGCGAAATGCTCTTTACCCATTTTGGGATTAGTGGTCCCATCGTATTGACACTAAGCGGTGGAATCGAAAAAGGCAAAAAGTATCAAGGGACGATTGACTTAAAACCGGCCCTCGATATGGATAAGCTGGATCAGCGTATTTTAAGAGATTTTGAAAAATACCACAATAAGCAATTCAAGAATGGGCTGTCTGAATTACTTCCAAAGTCGCTCATTCCCCTAATAATTGAAAGATCCAAAATATCGGAAGATAAGGCCATCCACCAGATCACGAAAGAAGAGCGAAAAAGGCTACTTCAGACCATTAAAGAACTCACCTTTACCATTACAGGAACAGGCGACATTGATGAAGCCATTATCACAAAAGGTGGAATCGATCTTAAAGAAATCAACCCCAAAACCATGGAAAGCAAAAAAGTCAAAGGACTTTATTTTGCAGGTGAAGTACTGGATATGGATGGCGTCACCGGAGGCTTTAACTTACAAGGCGCCTTTAGTAGCGGATACGTAGCAGGACAAATCAATGAAAAATAGCTTGTCATACAATAAAACTTGTGATAGAATAAAAGTGTTGATTAGTGAAATCACTGGATAAGAGGTTTAATTTTGTGCGAGTAAAACAACTGGATTGGAACGATATTATATCTGTATACATATAAAATCCACGGGATTCTGGTGGATTTTTTTGCGTTGAAGGCAGAAAGGAAGATTATGCTAACCATTGCCATCGATGGACCGGCAGGTTCCGGTAAGAGTACCTTAGCCAAAAACTTAGCAGCACAACTGAACCTTGATTATATTGACACCGGCGCCCTTTACAGAGCGGTCACGTACTTCTTCTTACAAGAAGGAACGCCTTTTGTTAATGAAGCTATAGGGAAAACCACGCTACAAAACTTACACCTGGATTACAAAAGTGGGAATGTATTTGTCAATGGTAAGAATGTAACAGATGCTATCAGGACGCCTATTGTGGCAGGTTATGTATCGAAGGTCAGTGCCCTTCGTTATGTAAGAGATTTCCTACTGGAACTTCAAAAAAAGATTGCAGATCGAGGCAATGTGATTATGGATGGCAGAGATATCGGTACCGTTATCATGCCCCATGCCACTTTGAAGGTTTTTCTCATTGCAAGCCCTATGATGCGAGCAGAGAGAAGACAAAAAGAATACCAACTAAAGGGACAAAATATTCCCTTAGAGACCATATTAAATGAAATTACAGCTAGGGATGAAGAAGACTCCACAAGAGAAATCGCGCCCCTTAAGAAGGCCCCTGATGCGGTCATCATTGATACATCGAATCTTACCATAGACGAAATGGTGCAACAAGTAGCACAACTCCTACAAAACAAAGGATAACTTATGAATAAAGTTCACCGTTTATATCGAATCGTTAGAGGTGTATTGGCCATAGTGGTAAAACCCATGCTCAGAATCACGTATATTGGCAGAGACAATATCCCTAAAGAAGGCCCTTATATTTTTCTATCGAACCATTACTCCAACTGGGATCCCATTACAATGGCTATTACGAACCACAAGTGCCCCATGCATTTTCTGGCGAAGGCGGAGCTCTACGAAAATAAGATTTTATCTTTTATTGGCAGTCGTGCCGGCGTCATCCCCATTAAGCGCAATGAAGTAGATTTAAAAGCCATGAGAGCATGCAACAAAGTCTTAAAAGAAGGACACGTACTGGCTATATTCCCTGAAGGAACAAGATTTCATGGAAGTCAAGATGGAAAAGTCTTAGGAGAAGCTCAGTCTGGCACTTCACTATTTGCTTTAAAAAACCACGTGCCGATTGTACCGATGAGGATACGGGGCAAGTACCGCCTATTCGGTAAGATAGAAGTCCACATTGGAGAACCCTTTGAACTGACTGCCTACTACAACGAAAGACCCAGTGGGCCCACGTTAGAAGAGGCAACCATTGAACTTTGGAAGAAAGTGGAGATGCTTTAACCAATGAAAACCATCATCGCCGAAAACGCCGGTTTTTGTTATGGCGTACAAAGAGCTATTGCATTAGCGGAAGAAGCTTGCAAAGAATCGTCTTCCGTAAAGAGCTTTGGACCCTTAGTCCATAATGATGATGTATTACAAGACTTTAAGAATAAAGGATTAGACGTCATCACTTCACTGGATGAAGTCACGAAGGACGATACCATTATTATCCGTGCCCATGGTGTAACACCCCATGTGAAAGAAGCACTAATGGATAAAGCAAAAAAAGTCATCGACGGGACGTGTCCCAGCGTTTTACGCATACATCGAAAAGTCAAAGAATATGATAAAGAATATTATCAAATCATTATGATAGGTGACAAAGACCACCCGGAAGTCATTGGGATTTTAGGGAATGCCGAAGCCCATGAGCCACTCTACCTTACATCCCTTGAAGATGTAATCCATCTACACTTAGAAGAAAACCGTCCCTATGCAATCATTGCACAGACGACGTTTCATACCAAGCTTTACGAATCCATCGTTGAAGCTATTTTGCAAAAATACCGGGAAGTCACCGTATTTCCCACGATTTGTAAAGCCACGGAAGAAAGGCAACAAAGCACTCGCAGAGTCAGCCAATTAGCCGATGCAACCATTGTTTTTGGAAGCAAAACCAGTAGCAATAGCAAAAAGCTACATCAGATTGCAGAAGAAAGCGGCAAGCCCACTTTTTTTGCAACCAATTCATCTGAATTAAATCATTCTTTATTAAAAGAATTTAATTTAATTGCAATAACAGCAGGGGCATCTACACCCCACCGTACAATCAAGGAGGCAGAACAAATGTTGAATGAGGAAACAAAAAGCATGAACACAGAAATTGAAGAGGGAGGAGTGACTGAAGTTACAGCAACCGTACAAGTCGAAGGCCCACAAAACGGCGACATCGTCAAAGGTAAAGTCATTACCGTAACAGAGACTGAGGCTATGGTAGATATCGGATATCGTCAAGATGGTATCTTATCCCAGAGAGACATCTCAGCCGATGCCGGTGTGAATCCAATGGATGTATTAAAAGCCGGTGACGAAATCGATGTATTTATTGTTAAGCTGGAAGACAAGAACGGGAACTTAATTCTATCTAAGCGCAGAGCCGATTCTCAAAAAGTATTCGAAAATGCCGTAGAATTAATGGAGAACGGTAACTTAATCACTGTTAATATTACGGAAGAAGTAAAAGGGGGCTTAGTTGCCGAATTTGATGGTTTCCGTGCATTTATCCCAGCTTCACACGTTGATCTCGCTTATGTTCCTGAGCTCAATGTCTATGTTGGCCAGACTTTTGATGTTAAAGTCATTGAAGTTGATCGCTCTAAGAACCGCGTTGTTCTATCAAGAAAAGCGGCTTTAGAAGTAGATCTCATGGCAAAAAAAGAAGAAACTTTAAAGCAAATCGAAGTGGGTAGCATCATGGAAGGTACCGTTAAGAAGATCACTCCATTTGGTGCCTTTATCGATTTAGGCGGTATTGATGGCCTTGTGCACATCTCTGAGCTTAGCTGGAAAAAAGTACAAGATCCTTCAGAAGTACTCAGCGAAGGTGAAACCGTTAAAGTTAAAATCATTAAATTAAACAAAGAGAACGACAAGATCACACTTTCTATGAAGCAAACAGAGCCAGATGCTTGGACAACAATTGACACCAAGTATGAAGTCGGTCAAATCGTTAAAGGTACCGTAAAGCGTTTAGTAGCCTTTGGCGCCTTTGCCGAAATCGAGCCCGGCGTAGAAGGTTTAATCCATATTTCTCAAATCGATACAGAGCACGTTAAAGAAGCAAAAGACGTACTTTCTGTAGATCAAGAAGTAGAAGCAAAGATCTTAAGCATCGATAAAGAAGCGCACAAGATTGCTTTATCTATTAAAGCCGTCAAAGCGCCAACACAACCAAGATCAGACAGAAGAGATCAAAGACCTCGTAGAGAAGGTACACCAAAGACTCGCAATCTTCAGTCTAATCAACAGGTAGAAGAAGTAGAACCACTAACCACTTCTTTAGGCGATCTTTTTGGTCACCTCTTTAAGTAAGAAATAACCCTTTCAAAAATTTCAAAAAAAAGGTATAATAGGTTATCTATTATACCTTTTTTATTTTTTAGGAGATTGCAATGGACCAAAGAATTCTTCGTAAAAACGAACATCTATCTCATTTTTTGACGACTTACGATCCGACTAAGCCATCGGCTTTTGCGGATATTTCTTTTTTACCTAAGGCAACGACGGCAGGGGATTTTTTTCAGTGTGATTTAAGATCTGATTTTCTTGGATCCATGGTGAAAGCACCTCTATACATCAATGCAATCACCGGCGGTAGCGATGAAGGGATGAAGATTAACGAAGCACTGGCCGGACTTGCCCGGGATTTTGGGATTCCCATGGCCCTTGGATCGATGAAAATCGCTCTTCAAGATGAAAGGGTAAAAAACTCCTTTACCATAGCGAGGAGAACAAATCCACAGGGGATTCTATTAGCCAACCTAAGTGCTATGAGTGACATCGATGAAATCAAAAAAGCCATTGATATGATCGATGCCAATGGCATTCAGCTCCATCTAAATGCACCGCAAGAACTGGTGATGAAAGAAGGAGATCGCTCCTTTAAGGGACTGCTTCAGCATCTGGAAAAAATCGCAAAAGCAGTGGAACATCCCATCATCGTAAAAGAAGTAGGATTTGGAATGACGAGGCAAGATGTTGAGAATCTTTACCAAGTGGGGATTCGTCACATTGACGTAGGTGGCACTGGGGGAACGAATTTTATTGCCATTGAAGAATCAAGATACAAGAACACGCCTTCAGCTCTTACAGACTGGGGGATCTCAACACCCTTATCCCTCCTTGAAGCCATGGAAATCAAAAAAAACCATAGCGATGTCACCCTATACGCATCCGGTGGCGTTAGAGATGGATTAATGGCAGCGAAAGCGTTATCCATAGGCGCCAAAGCCACAGGTATTGCTGGATCGTTACTGCACATCTTAATGGAAAAGGGCAGAGACGATGCTTATCGTTTTTTAGAAAACTTCTTATTTGAGATGAAGACGACTTTATCTCTCTTAGATATCAGTGATGTGAAAGAACTACAAAAAGCGCCTTTTCTGATTAAAGGCTTCTTATATATTGACGAAACACAGAGGGTCTTTGAATTAAGTACTTATGCCAATCGATATAGTCTTGTATTTCTATATAAAGCTCACCCATGGGAGGATTGAATGAAAAAAATACTATCATCTAAGCCAAAACTGATCATAGGGTCGCTACTGGTATTCTTATTCTTAGTTGTCCTTTTTGAATACAGCCCTCTTAAAGCCATGCACGGTGGATCCGATGCGCCGATTATCGTTGCCATGCTTGGCGCCGTTACCTTAATGCTATCTTATCTCCTTGATTATAGGCTACTGACCATAGCCACAACCCTCGGCTA
>CAYJGI010000054.1:5020-7758 GCA_964369705.1 uncultured bacterium | reverse complement strand
TAAGCCGTGGTGGTTACAAGTTAAAGGAAGGCCTCTTTGCTTTTTCTATGTCTTTAGAAGATTGTGTATGTATGGATATTGGCGCTTCCACCGGTGGTTTTACAGACTGTATGCTACAAAACGGTGCCAAAAAAGTCTATGCCCTTGATGTGGGGTATGGGCAACTGGACTGGAAGCTGAGAAATGACGAAAGAGTCATTAATTTAGAAAAAACCAACTTCAGGCATATTGAAGTGACTCATTTCGATCCACTGGACTTTGCCAGTGTCGACGTGAGTTTTATAGGATTAGATAAGATTTTCCCCAATCTTTTTTTGTTACTCAAGGAGGAAGGCGAAGCCATTGTACTCATCAAACCACAATTTGAGGCGGGACGAGAAAAAGTGGGAAAAGGAGGCATCGTTAAAGATCCCAAAGTTCACTTAGAAGTACTGGAGCGGGTATTGAACGAAGCCTTAGGCCGAGGTCTTTCTCCCTTTGGTCTAACCATCAGTCCCATCCGTGGCACCACAGGTAATATAGAGTTTTTAACTTACTTAAAAAAGACGAATCATCCATCACCGTTTTATGATAGCTTCAAAGAAGATCCTAAAAATTATTTACAATCTCTATATCAAAGACTCGATTCCACAGGAGGAAAGATATGATTTTTTCTATTTATTCCAACCCCATTAAAGACAGTCAAATTATTATACATGATCTGATTGATTATCTATGTCAAAAAGACGTAGAGATTCGTATTGATGAGCAATCTGCAAAAACGTATGGATATGATGAATACAGTGCAACAGAATACCACTTAGGTCAAGCGGATATCATGGTGGTTCTCGGTGGCGATGGAACATTACTGGGGAGAGCAAGGCAGTTTTCCAGCCATAACATTCCTCTTTTTGGCATCAACTTAGGCAATCTTGGTTTTTTAACGCAGGCTGAGGTTTTTAATTACAAAAAATACATAGATTTACTCTTAGACGGTCAATATCACTTAGATCAAAGAACCATGCTAGAAGTAAAAGCCGATGCCGACGAATGCTGGCACTTGGCAACCAACGATGCCATGCTTGTCAAGACGAAAGTCAATCGCATTAATGATATTATTGTTCGGATTAACGGTCAAATAGTGGATCAATATACGGGAGATGGCGTTATTGTGGCAACACCGACAGGCAGTACGGCATATTCATTAAGTGTTGGTGGCCCCATTGTGAACTCCAATAGCAAAACCATCGTCATCACACCACTTAGCGCACACACACTGAACGCCCGTCCCATTGTGACATCCGATGAAGATGTAATCACCATCGAAGGCAAAAGCCCATCGGGAGAGATGATCCTTTATATGGATGCACAAGATAGCATTACGTTACAGGATAAGACGCTTATCACAATTCGCAAAGCGGCAGCTACGGCGACTTTTGTTGCTTTTGAAGATAAGCGTAATGTGTTTGAATTTTTAAGAGAAAAATTATCATGTAAATAGATCGAAAAAGAGGGAGGTAATTTCAATAATGAAGTCACAAAGACACTACAAAATCTTAGAATTAGTACGGGCACACTCTATCGAAACTCAGGAGGACCTTGCTCGGATTTTGAGAGAAAACGGAATGGAGATCACGCAGGCCACCATAAGCCGTGATATCAAAAACTTAGGACTCGTCAAAACGCTGGGAAAAGACGGTCGATACATCTATGCGCTACCGGAACAGACAGCCCAGTATAGCTTTAATGCAAAACTCATCAAGATGCTTCAGAATTCTGTAGTAAGCATCGACTATACAGAGAATATGGTCGTCATCAGAACCATTAACGGTACGGCAAGGGCCGCAGCACTGGCCATTGACGGACTGCAACTCAACAACATGGTCGGGTCCGTTGCAGGGGATGACACCATCTTTATCGTGATTAGGGATAAGAATGCTGTAGAAGACTTTATTAAAGACTTAAAGACCATGCTCTAAAAGCAAATGGAGGCTTAAATCATGCTCAGTCAATTATCAGTCGAAAATTTTGCCCTGATTGAGAAGGCGGTACTTGATTTTTCTATGGGTCTTAATATTTTGTCGGGAGAGACCGGTGCCGGTAAGAGCATCATACTGGAAGCTTTTTCTCTCCTATTGGGTGAGAGAGCCGATATGGCAATGATTAGAGATGGTGCAGCTTCGGCGCGCATTGAAGGCATCTTTACCTTAGATGAAGAAAGTCGGTCGATATTTGAAAGATTAAAGGAAGACGGATTGATTCCAGAGGAAGAAGATACGCTGATTATCTACCGTGAGCTTAGCCATAATGGGAAGTCGCTGGCAAAACTAAATGGAAAGAGTATTACCGTAACTCAATTAAAAACCATTTCTGCCGGCCTCGTAGAGATTCTAACACAAAACGAAAATCAATTCCTAGTCCACGAAAAAAACCACTTAACGATTCTGGATCACTTCGGTGGTGAAGAGATTGCAACAAAACGTAATCATTATCAAGAAAATTTGGCAGAACTACGAAAAATCGAAAAAGAACTCAAAAACCTCTTAGGCGATGATGGCGAAAGAGCTCAAAGATTGGATTATCTAATGTTTCAGATTGGACAAATCGAAGAAATCCCCTTTGAAATCCATGAAGATACAGTGCTCATGAAGGAGATTGAGTTTTTATCTACCATTGAAAAAAGAAAAGAAAGCATGTTCCGTATAGAAAGCTTCCTAAGTGGAGACTACGGTGAAGGTGGGGGATTATCCCTCCTACAT
>CAYJGI010000054.1:0-5010 GCA_964369705.1 uncultured bacterium | reverse complement strand
ACATAAATCGGGCAAAGAGATGGAACAACTCTCAAGGCAAGATCCACAATTAGAAAATTATCAAAATCAATTACAAAACGCATACTACGAAATCGAAGATGTTTTGGAAACCATTAGGGACCATAACAATTCATTAGAATATGATGAAAAACTTTTAACACAAAAAGAAGATCGACTCGGCCATTTAGAACGTCTGAAATCAAGGTATGGTAAGACTTTAGAAGAAGTACTATCCTTGAGAGATACTTATGTGGAAGAAGTTTTTGCCATTAAGAATCGTGAAGGTATCATCAAAGCATTAAAAGAGCAACAAGGAGAGGCTTTTGCAAAAACACAAAACGCCGCAGAAGCGCTTACACAATCGAGAAAAACCATTAGCCAAAAAATGGTCAGTATGGCGCAAAACGAACTGCAAAAACTACACTTAGAACGCACTACTTTTATCGTGGATTTTAAAGAAAAACCATGGGACAAAGAAGGCGGCGATCAAATACGCTTTTTGATTTCTACCAATCAAGGTGAAAGCGTCAAACCACTATCACAAGTAGCCTCCGGTGGTGAATTAAGCCGTATTTTATTAGGTTTTAAAGCGATGATGAGTGTTAAAGACCCCATTCCTACGTACGTTTTTGATGAAGTGGAAGCAGGGATTGGTGGACAAGTCATTAAAGCAGTAGGTAAAATGCTTCATTCGTTAAGTAGCGGTAGACAAATCCTTTGTATTACCCATAATCCTCAAATTGCAGTCTTCGCAAAAAAACATTTTTATATAAAAAAAATCGAAGAAAATCAAAGAACATTTACGCAAGTTGTGGATCTTGTGTCACAAGAAGAAAGATACCAAGAAGTGGCACGCTTAATTAATGGCAATGATACCTCAAAAGAGACGTTAGACTTAGTGAATACACTCTTTTTGAATCGTTTAGAGCCATAAAGTTAATCCTCGTACATTAAATACCAATATAAAATCATTTCCTTTGGGTAATTTAAAATTGAAGGGAGTGATTTTTTTTGTGGGTGTAAAAAAGAGTAATCGCCGAGCAACAGGTAGAATTTTTCAATTATTTTTTTTATTTTTATTAATTTTTGCAATACCCATATTGCATAAAGGGAATTTCCTACCAAAAGAGATTTATCTTTGGGAAGGAGCAGATTATACGATTCAGTGTCATTTGCCCATTATGGTCACAATGACTTCCAGTAATGATGGTGTCATCGTCAACGAGACGGAAAATCCCGATGAATTGCCATTAAATTTACTGGATCCTATTACCATATCTCCAAAAGAAGAGGGGAATACAGAATTATCGGTAAAACTTTTTGGACTCATACCGCTACAATCGGTAATGGTTGACGTATTGCCGGAGCTAAGGGTTGTTCCGGGAGGGCATTCAGTAGGAATGAAACTAAAATCAGAAGGCGTTATGGTGATTGGTTATAGTGATATTTTAATAGGCGGTAGAAGCCAAAACCCTGCAAAATCAATGGGTATTGAAGTTGGAGATACTATTCTAGAAATCAATGATCAAGAAGTCAAAAATCTGGATCACGCCGCTTATCTCATCAATCAAAATAGCAGCGAACCCAAAGAATTTTTAATTGAGCAAGGTGATCAAGAGAAAGAAGTTATTATAGAGCCCACTTATTGTGAAGAAGAAGATGCTTATCGCATTGGACTGACCATCAGAGATACGGCGGCAGGGATTGGAACACTGACTTTTTATGATCCTAACGCTACGACATTCGGTGCTTTAGGTCACTCCATTGTAGATAGCGAGACCAGTGAGCTTGTAGATGTAAAGTTAGGCGAGATTCTATCGGCCAATATTGTCTCCATCGAAAAAGGAGAAGAAGGAACACCCGGTGAAAAAAGAGGAGCATTTCACCCAACCGGTGATGTCTCAGGTTCACTCTTTACGAATACGGATTTTGGCGTTTTCGGAACCCTTCACAGTGCCATCGAAAACCCCTACTATGAAGAACCAATTCCCGTTGGATATATGTCAGAAGTTGAAGTGGGGCCGGCGACTATCTATACAGTAGTCAGTGGGGAAGAGATCGAAGCCTTTGATATTATGATCGAAAAAACTTACCCACAATCAAATCCATCAACAAAAGGAATGTTAATTCGTGTCACAGATGAAGACCTGATACAAAGAACAGGTGGCATTGTACAGGGTATGAGTGGTAGCCCCATCATCCAAAACGGAAAACTCATCGGAGCCGTTACCCACGTCCTTGTCAATGATCCCACAAAGGGATATGGAATTTTTATTGAAAGCATGCTTGAATCAGCGGAAAGTATAAATCAATAAACATGTACAGAAAAAAGCGAGGAAATCAATATTTCCTCGCTTTTATATTTAATTAAATCACGTGATTTGGTTTTGGTTGAGGATAAAGAGTATTATAGCTAATATGCTAAATAATTAACTTTTAATTTAATAACAATTATCTCGGCCTTACACCGCCCGGTTGGATGTTGCCAGTGGTGTTAGGTGATAATTCATTCCCGTTTTCATCGGTTATACTACCACCAGACATACTATATATACCTGTGACATCTATTTCACCATCGCCGCCGGAGTAGATAGCATCTACATCTATTACGATATTTCCTCCCTCAATAATTAGATCACCATTGGAGTCAATACCATCTCCTTGGCATTTCAAGAAAATAGTACCTCCAGTGATTTTTACAAAACCTGTGTCACTATTTGCATTTACAGCATCGTCTAAAACTGTAATTATGATGTTGCCACCATTAATTGTTACAGTTTCCCCTTCGATACCTTCATATCCATATTGAACAGATAATTCACCATTATTTATTACTAAATCAGTATCAGCATGAAATGCATCATCACCTGATAAAATATTAAAATTGCCTCCGTTGATAGTCAAAACTCCGTTAGCATGGACAGTATCTTCATAAGAATCTAATAAAAATTCTCCATCGTTAATGATAATGTTTGTTCCTTTTAAGCTACGCATACTATCTTCAAGCAAATCTGTCGCCGAAACACCGCTAGAACCCTCACCACGGGTAATTTCGTTAAGCACTTCTAAAAATCCACCACCTGTTTGAATGTCAAAACGACCACCATCAATTTGCAAAGTTTGCTCAGCTGCAATACCGTCATGCTGTGCGTTAATCATGATGTCACCACTGGTGATGATAAGATTGCCTTTTTCTAAATCTACATCATTAGATGTTCTAATCCCATCTCTACCGGAGGTAACATCTATAGTTGCATTACTTATTGCGAGCAAGTCTTTACCCTCTATACCATGTTCTACTGCATTTACTGTGATGTAACCACTCTCAATTACAAGATCATCTCGACTGTTAATTCCATCCATATATAAAGTGTTCACAGTCAACCTGCCGTCACCTGTAATAAGCATGTCTGCCTTTGAATGTACAGCACCAGACGGGAAATCTTCATCATTGGTGATGATTGCACCTTGCGTAACAGTGTTTTCACCTATAAGCATAATCTCAATATCTTTTGCCTCAATAATATTTATAGGTGTACCCATGTCAGTTGCAATGGTTGCTCCGTCTAATATAAGATAAACAGTACCCTCATCAATGTCTTTGTTAACATTGACTGTGATGCTCGAATAGTCACCAGTAAACTCATAGGTTCCACTGCTTGTTATAATAAATTCGTCATCATTTATTATTTCTGAAGAAGTAGTTATCTCGTCTTCTAAATCTACATCTGAAGAAGTAATGATCTCGTCTTCTAAATTCGCTTCTGGTGGTGTACTTATTTCATCTTGTGAATCTAATTCTGGAGTAGCAGTAATATCGCCGTTTTCACTATCCGCATGCTGAGAATCGCTTGAAGTATTCTCATAAGGAATTCCACTTTCATTTATTTGATCACTATTTTGGTTGCATCCACTTAATATAAGCACGGATAGAAATATTGCTATTAAAAAAAACCTATTCATAAAATTCCCTCTTTTCTTATATTCATTTTCGTATATAGAAAAATCTGATTATTTTCTAACGGTCCTTATAGAAAAGACAAAAGTAATAACACCAAAAAATAGCATCATTGCGCCTCCTATTGTTAGTGCACTCTGATATACAGAGGCAGTACCGGCAATATCAAACACACCTCGTAGTAACGAACCTAAAATTAGTGCTACCACACCGGTATGATAAAGATGAGCTGACCAAAAACAATCTTTACTTGTTTTTATAAAACAGTAAAGTATTATTCCTACCAAATTTCCTAAAGTCAAAGGATATAAAAAAAGATATGTCATATGGGGTGAGCTCACACCATGGGAAAACTGAGCATATATAAGCGAAAATATCAGACAAAGAAGAGTTAAAAACAAGTAAGGTATTATCCATTTTTTGATATAATTTGATTGCATGTTTTTTGTATTATCCAATGTAAACAATGTCGCTCACGCTCCTTTCTCTAAAATCCTTACCATTTGTTGTGGGATTGTTCACCACTTCGCCCATAAATACCATTGTAGCTGAACCACCACCATCTAAATTATAAGCAACTTCACAGCCATATTCTGAAAGTACTATTGCCATTTCATATAGCGACAATCCTTCACTGGCTTCCGTTCGGCCATCGGCTACCATAAAGATATAGTGATTAGCTTCGATCATTGCTATAGCAGTCCGAGGATTACTTTCATCCTCGCGATCGACTTCACTCTCCTCATTCACTGTAATTTCACCGTCAGATATAAGGCCGGGACCAAAGGAGAAAATCTGCATTGCACCAAGTTCTACAAGTTCTTCAGCAGAAATTTCACTCTCGTCAATTATCTGCATATTACCATCTTCAAATATAACCAAATCCTCATTTCCACCGGGTGTTTTCAAATCTCTGTAAAGATATCCATTTCGCATAACATAGCCATAATCTCTAAAGCCGTAATAATCTCCGTTTATAGCAATTATTGCATCATTTTCTTCGGCGATAACTGAAGTTTTTTCTTTGACATTTGTACCGAATGAATTTTCAG
>CAYJGI010000053.1:4588-8018 GCA_964369705.1 uncultured bacterium | reverse complement strand
CTTATGGTTTAACATGTGCTTTTTATTATTGTAAGCGATCGACGTAGGTTTTTGCCTCTTCTTCTCCCCTTACAACACGGAGGGCGCCTAAAGCAAGGGCCGGTAATTCGTTTTCTCCCGGCATAACCTGAAGGGGTGCAATCCACTCTACTCGCTCACGGAGCATCTCAGATAGGATATTAGAGTAAGCAAGACCACCGGTAAAGATGATATAATCCACTTCACCTTTTACAACGGTTGAGAGCTCACCAATGGTTTTTGCCAGCATATATGCCATGGCTTCCATGACGAATTTTGCTTCTTCATCGCCGGCTTTGATGCGGGCTTCCACTTCCCTACCATCGTTGGTGCCAAGATAAGCCATGAACCCCCCGTTATTGCGGAGTTTTTTGTTAAGTTCGGCCTTCGTATATTGACCGGAATAAGCTAAGTTGAGCACGTGGCGATAGCTGACTCTTCCCGCCCTCTCCGTGGAGAACGAACCTTCATCATCGGAAGCTAAGTCTACGATCTTGCCTTTTTTGTGGACACTGGCCGATGTACCGCCACCTACGTGGGCGACAACGATATTCATGTCTTCGTATTTTTTGCCGACTTGTTTTGCCAATTCTCTACACTGTGCCTTCATGTTAAGGGTATGGACGTAGGTATAGCGAAGGATATTCGGATCAAATCCCGATACTTTCCCTAAGGGCTCTCTCTCATCGACGGAAACGCCATCATAAATAAAAGAAGGAATCCCCACTTCATCACCGATGCTTTTTGCAATGGCGCTGGCAATATTACTGGCGTGGTCTGAACCGGGGTTTTCTCTCAGTCTTTTTAACATGGCATCGTTCACGGCATATGCCCCCGATTCGATGGGACCCATAAGGCCGCCACGACCTACCACGGCGGAAAGATCTTTGATGGTCATATTCTGCTCCGAAAGAAAATCAAGGCAAGCCGTCTTTCGCATCTCATATTGATCCATGACGTTGCCATATTTCTGAATTTCTTCTAAGGGGTGGCGCAGTACTTTTTCCGCCACCATTTCTTCGTTTTTAAAAAGGCCTACTTTGGTGGAGGTCGATCCCGGGTTAATGGCTAAGATATAGTAATCCATTGTATTCTCCTTAAGATACTGTGGCCGCAATGACCAGTGAGTAGTATTTTTCTTCAAAACTTGCACCACGACTGGTTACGACAATGGGGCATTTGGCTCCCCAAATAATGCCCGTCATAATGGCATCACCAAATTCAATAAAAGCTTTTGCCGCAAGATTGCCGGAGGTTAAGTCGGGCACAATCATAATATCCACATCACCGGCCACAGGGCTTTCGTATCCTTTAATCACTGCTTTTTCTTGATTCGTTGCAAGGTCAAAGGAGATAGGGCCTTCTACGATACAGTCTTTAATGATGCCTTTCTCCCAGCGTTCTTTCAGTTCTTTGGCATCGACACATTCTCTCATCTTAGGATTGAAAGTCTCAACGGCGCACATAATACCGACTTTTGGATTCTTATAACCCATCTTCGCCGTAAAGTCGAGCATATTCTCAATCAGTTGTTGTTTTTGATCCACATCGGGGTAGACGCAAAGACCGGCATCGCTTAAGAAGAGTAGTTTATGGTACTTTGGAATCTCAAAGCAAGATAAATGGCTCATCATGCCATCTTTACGGAAGCCGTTTTCTTTATTCACAATTTCGCGCATCAAGTCTGCTGTCTGGAGTTTTCCTTTCATCAGCATATCGGCTTTGCCTTCCAGCACTAAGGAGATGGCCTTAAGGGCGCACTCTCTCGCACCTTCCACATGAATCATCTCGACGTTACTGTAGTCGTAACCGTGACCGTCCAGCATGGCTTTTGTTTTGTTTGTATCGCCGATGAGGATGGGCGTCACAATGTTATTCTGGTACGCTTCAAAAACAGCTTCTAAGGCGTGATCATCTTCACTCATCACAAGGGCTAAGCGTTTTGTATCACTGTTATCTTGTAGTTTATCAATGAGTTCTTTATACGTTTTATAAATCATGGTTTCCTCCTATTGATTAAAGGTTCATCGATGTGGTAAAAGCAAGTAAGTTGCTTTCGATGGTTTTTGGGGGCACTGTTTCACGAATGACCGATTCGAAGTCGATATCGGTAAGACCTAAGGCTTTTACAATAAAACCTAATGCTACGATGTTTTGCGCTTTGACGTTGCCTAATTCTTCTGCAATTTTCATGGCATCGAAGATTTTGACGTTTTCTACCGTTTCTTCTAATCTTTCCAAAATCCTCTCAGGATATTTTGCACTGCCGATAATCACGGGCATGGAGTAGATTTCTTGATCATTGATTAAGAGGGTTCCGCCTTTTTTTAAGAAATGGAGATTGCGGACTGCTTCTGATTTTTCGAAGGCGATCATGACGTCGGCTTCTCCACTGCAAATCATAGGGCTCATGACCTTGTCACCGAACTTTACTTGGGTACTGACGCTACCGCCCCTTTGGCTCATCCCGTGAATCTCCGACATCTTAACATCATAACCTGCACGAATGAGGCCCTCCGATAGAATCTTCGAAGCTAAGATGGTCCCTTGACCTCCGACGCCAACTAAAAGAATACTTCTTACCATATTATTCACCGATCCTTTCGATAGCGTTAAAACCGCACGTTTGTTTACACATGGTACAGCCGTTACACTGGGCGTGATCAATGACGATTTCGCCTTCTTTTTGGCTGATGGCAGGACATCCAAGTCGCATGCAGGCACGGCATTTTTTGCATTTTTCAGTGTCTACAACGCATTTTAAGGA
The DNA here is from genome assembly GCA_964369705.1 of uncultured bacterium. GTDB lineage: Bacteria > Bacillota > Tb-RUG-66 > Tb-RUG-66 > Tb-RUG-66 > CAYJGI01. Next base: position 5,233 of record CAYJGI010000053.1, on the reverse strand, counting down.
AGCCCTACTTCTTTGTACGTCTTTAATGAGAGCACACTCACGCTTTGTAATAATGACAAAGGCTTCTGTGGCGTTATATCCATCACGGACGGCGTCCATGGTGGCTTTGAGATCATAGGGGTCTACGGTTCGGATATTCTCTTCTTTAATTCCGATTGCTTTGACTAAGTTCTCAATATCTACGATGTGGGCCACTTCTTGGCTGAGTTTCTTCCCTGAGCCGGGATTCTCTTGATGGCCCGTCATGGCGGTAATGCGATTGTCGAGAATGACCGTTACCATCTTACTATCATTATAAATCGCATTGATTAAACCATTGACACCGCTGTGGAAGAAGGTACTGTCGCCAATGACGCCAAATACTTTGCCTCCTTCGCCCTTTAAGTCTAAGACTTTATCCATGCCGATACCGGCACTGACACTGGCACCCATACAAATAACGCTATCGGTGACGCTTAGGGGTGCTACCATGCCTAACGTATAGCAACCGATATCACCGCTGGTGACGATGTCTTTATAGCGACCCATGGCATAAAAAAGGCCTCTATGGGGACATCCGGCACAGAGTACAGGAGGCCTTGGCGGTACTTCTAAGTCTAAGGTATAAGACACTTCATTGCCTTCTGATTGAATGGCTTTACGAAT
>CAYJGI010000053.1:0-4578 GCA_964369705.1 uncultured bacterium | reverse complement strand
CCGATACAAGAAATTCCTAAGGAGCGAACAAAATTCTCCATGACAGGATCGCCTTCTTCAATGATATAGAGTGTATCAAGACCTTCTGCAAAGGCTTTGATTTTTTGATCCGGTAAGGGATAGCTAAAACCAATTTTTAAGTAGTTGGCCGTAGCACCAAATACTTCCATACTATGCTGGAAGCTGATTCCATTGGCAATGACGCCGATTTTGCTTCCATTATCAATGACAAAGTTAAGGGGGGTTTCATTGCTGTACGCTCTTAAACGGACGGTACGCTCTTCTACGTCGTAGTGGCGTAGCTTAGAGTGGGCCGGCACCATGATGTTGCGCTTCACGTTCTTTTCGTAGGGCTTAATGGAGATTTCTGTGCGCTCTCCTAAAGCCACAAGGCTCTTACTGTGGCAGATTCTCGTCGTCATACGGTATAAGACAGGCGTATCGTACTGCTCGCTGATTTCAAAGGCCGTCTTTACCATGTCTTTCGCCTCTTGACTGTCGCTGGGCTCTATGACGGGGATTTTTGCCAGTTCTCCATAGTGGCGATTGTCCTGCTCGTTTTGGGAGCTGTGTTGGCCCGGATCGTCGGCACTAATAATGACTAAACCACCATTCGCACCGATGTACGCCATGGTAAGAAGGGGGTCTGCCGCCACATTGACACCGACGTGCTTCATGGCTGATAGGGCTCTCGCTCCTAAGATGGATGCGCCGGAAGCGACTTCTACGGCTACTTTTTCGTTGGGACTCCACTCACTCTTGATTTCCGGGTAGTGGGCACCGATGTTTTCTAAAATCTCACTGGAAGGTGTCCCGGGGTACGCCGCTGCAATATGACATCCTGCTTCGTATGCACCTCGAGCTACGGCTTCATTACCGGTCATTAGTTTTTTCATGCTTTATCTCCTTTTGTATCAAGGTATATGTTTATCATACCAAATTTTTATTTTTAAGTACATATGCACTATGATAAAACTTCAGAATCCTTCTTAGTAGATAAACTTATACAATAAATTGTGTGCCTATACATCAAAAAAAGCCACGGAAATCCCATGACTTTTTTATGATTGTTTTCATCATATTCACTGGTAAGTGTTATAGTCTTGCAACGCCCGTATCCCTTGCTGCCTTCTTGACAGCCTCTGCTACAAAGGTCGCTACCCTCTTATCGAAGGGATTGGGGATAATGTAGTCGGGGTTTCGTTCTTCATCTGTGATAATATCGGCCAGAGCATAAGCTGCTGAGAGCTTCATCTCTTCATTGATATCACGGGCTCTCACATCAAGAGCACCACGAAACACGCCGGGAAAAGCTAAGACATTATTGATTTGATTGGGAAAATCACTTCTTCCTGTGGCAATCACCACAGCGCCACCTTCTTTGGCTAAGTCGGGCATGATTTCAGGAATGGGATTGGCCATGGCAAAAACAATGGCGTTATCATTCATGGATTTGATCATGTCTACCGATACGGTCCCCGCTTCACTGAGTCCAATAAAGACGTCGGCACCCACTAATGTATCGGCTAAAGTTCCTTGAATTCTTTCTTGATTCGTGCTTTTTGCAATCTCTTCTTTAAAGGGATTCATACCCTTCGCTCTTCCTTCATAAATGGCACCGGTACGGTCATTAAGAATGATTTGTGTGGCTCCCGCTTCCATCATAAGCTTCGCACAGGCCACAGCGGCGGCGCCTGCACCGTTAATCACAATCTTAACATCTTCGATTTTTTTAGAGGCAACTTTCAGAGCATTAATAAGACCCGCTAAGACAACAATGGCTGTCCCATGCTGATCATCGTGGAAAATGGGGATATTCATTGATTTTTTGAGTCTGGCTTCAATCTCAAAACACTCTGGAGCTTTAATATCTTCTAAATTAATCCCACCAAAAACCGGCTCAAGGCTCTCAATCACTTCCACTAACTTATCGGTATCTTTAATAGGTAAGCAAATGGGAAAAGCATCGACATTGCCAAAAGATTTGAAAAGCACGGCCTTTCCTTCCATCACGGGGATGGCGCCATGGGCACCGATGTCACCGAGACCAAGGACGGCTGTACCGTTACTGACGACGGCTACTAAATTGCCCTTTGATGTATAGTCGTAGACTTTATTCACATCGTTATGAATCTCTTTACAAGGCTCGGCTACACCGGGGGTGTATGCAATGCTCAGTTCTTCAATATTCGTGACGGGCATTTTTCCTTTGATTTCGATTTTACCTTGTTTTTCTTTATGATCAATGAGTGCTTGTTTAAAATAATCCATGGGTTTCCTCGCTCTTATTTATTATGCTGCTTGATGGGCTTTTCGTCGTTTCATCCGATTTATTATAGCATTTTTTGCTATTTTTCACAACAAAAAAAGCCGATCTACATCGGCTTTTTATTGTTATTTTAATAAGAAAATCTCCCGCTGGCGCTGGCTCAATACTTCTACCCCATCTTCCTTCACCACGACGATTTCTTCTTGGCCTACGACGCCGTAAGACGTTTTCGTAGCAATCTCTAAGGTGAATACCATGTTTTCCATTAAGGGGCCTTCTACCCTTCCTAAGTAGCGTCCTCTCCTTGGTCCTAATGTGAGTCCGCCATCATGGATAAAGGTGCCCACTTGGTGGCCTAAAGCAAAATTAAAATCAGGCAATCCCTGGGATAAGTAGTATTCCCTTGCGATTTGATCAATGTCTGCGGCAATGGCACCGGGCTTCATGGCATTCATACCCCTGGTGATGGCTTCGCTGATGGCATCGTAAGCGTGTTGTACTTCATCGGGGACTTTCGTTTCGCCTTCTTTTAAGATATAGTAGCAACGCTGCATATCGGAGCAATACCCCTGATAGCGCATTCCGCAATCTACTGTAATCGTCTCCCCTGCCTTAAGCTCTATATCTGCCGGTCCCTTATGGCTAAAAAGGGTGTCTTTGCCGGCAAAAACAGCAGGTGCACCCAGCTCTTGATTGGAGAGAGATTCTCCCTTATCCACCATTCTTTGGCGGAAAAACAAATGAATATCCCGCTCTGTCCTACCTACCTGAATATAATCTTTGGCTTCATTAAAAATCTCTTCGGTGACGTCAATGGCTTTCTTGATTTTTTCGATTTGTTCCGGTGTTTTGACGCCACGGAGCGTCTTTAGAATATTTTCGCTGCTGACGATTTCTCCTGTAAAACCCGATTGATCAATCTCCTTCACCCTTAAGAATAGGCCATGGCTAAGTCCATCGCTGGAGACGTCTTCCAGGGAGTAATTGAGGGCAATTTTCTTCGGGTTTTCCCGCTGTAAGAAAGAAATAAAAGCGGAATCAAAGTCGTTATCGTATTGAATATATTCATCAAATCCACCGTATTCTTTAAATCCCGGTAAGTCTAAGTTGCCGGACATCACGGAGATGCTCCCCTTTTGATTCACGGCAATCATGGCCGTTTGTCCCATGTGGGGCACAAGAATGAGGGGTAAAATAGGGTCAGGATTCATTTTTGATTCCCTGGCAATGGTAAGCCAAAGATCGATATTATCTTCCTGTAATAATGAGATGGATTGTTCTAATTTTTCTCTTTGTAGTTTCATCAGTACTCTCTCCTTTATCCTTTAATGGTGTATAAAGCTTGCTGTGGATTTGATAGAATTCTCACGCCATCCTCTGTGACAAGGATCATATCTTCTTGGCCAATCTTGCCTGATGTCGTATAGACGGGGAATTCTACTGTAAAGACCATGCCTTCTTCTAATTCGCCTTCGCACCTTCCATTGTAGCGATCCCTCTGAGGGGCCAGTAGTACACCGCCATCGTGGGTTGCCATGCCCACCTGGTGTCCCGTGGCGCAGGCATAGTCGGGGTAGCCTTGGGTTAACATATAATTGCGGCTAATGCCGTCGACTTCGTATCCTTTGAGACCCGGTTTTACCCCTTGCATGGCTCGATCTTGGGCTTCTCGCATTGCAAAAAAAGCCTTCTCCACATCTTCCGGAGGTGCCGTTTCGCCATCTCTTAATACGTAGTAAGCTCTCTGTAAGTCTGAGCAGTATCCCTTAAGACGTACGCCAAAATCAAGGCTCACAATATGGCCTTTTTCGACTTTAAGGTCCGTTGCAAAACTATGGCCCTTAGGCGTATCTGGCCCTACACTGACAATAGGACACATAGCCTCTTGCCATGATGTGGTGCAGCCATACGCTGCAGTGCGGGCTAAAACAAAGTGATAAATTTCTTTTTCTGTTACACCGACTTTTATAAAATCTTTTACTTCATCTAAGATTTTTTCTGTGATTTCAATGGCTTCTTCCATAATAGCCACTTCTTCTTTTGTTTTTCGTCCCCTTAGTTTTCCAATGATTTTCTCAGAAGAGTCAATGCGTCCTTCAAAATCATGATCATCGAGGGTATTGACGATTTTTCTGAATAATCCAAAGGATAAACCATCGGCGGACACATCATCCTCTGAATAATTAAGGGCAATGACTTCCGGTGAGTACGCCTTCACAAAATCAATAAATTCCTGCTCAAAGCTTCCCGAATACACAATCACCGTATCGTATAAGCGTAATTGGTGAAAGCTCTCACCATCTAATTGA
>CAYJGI010000052.1:0-8220 GCA_964369705.1 uncultured bacterium | reverse complement strand
ATAGACATTCACCAGTGGCGCATTGTCAATGATATTTTGAATGGTGGCGGGACTTGGGCCCAGTGGATTTTCGTTGGCATCTAGTTTTGTAAACTGGGATATTTGAAGCTCCTCTTGTAATAAGGCCAAAGATTTTCCCGGTTTATAGGGCTGAATGCCGTCCAGCTCTTTTCTATATTGCATGGGTATTACCGCCTTTCTCTAAAAGATAGTCCTATTGTACTGTTTTTTATTAGAGTTGGCAATGTTTTTGGTCCATCTTTACCACAGAAAGTAACAAAGATGAATCCCTTAGGAGTCATCTTTGTGTTTTTTTATTGAAGTTTATTCTGTAATAAATTGATGAAGCACTTTGCCAAGGGTTTTGATTCCTGTAACGATTTTTTCTTCCGGCATATTAGAGAAGTTGAGGCGGAAGGTGTTTTCGTTGCCACCGTTAGGGAAGAAAGAACCACCGGGAACAAAAGCTACTTTTTGTTTGAGACATTCTTCTAAGACTTCACGGGCATTGACTTCTTTAGGAAGTACAATCCAGTTAAAGAGTCCACCCTCGGGACGGGTAAAGCGAACACACTTAGGAAAAACCTCTTCCATGGTTCTTAAAGCGATATCACGGCGTCTGCGATAGACATCGATGAGGCCTGCAATGTGGTCGTCTATATTGTACGTTGTAACGTATTTAGCAATCTGCATTTGTGCTAAGGTATTACATTGTAAATCGGTGCTTTGCTTCACCAAAACAAATTGGCGAATGAGGTCTTTATCTCCCGCAATCCAGCCGATGCGGTATCCGGGACAAAAAATCTTAGAAAAAGTACCGGCATAGAGGACATTTCCCAACTGATCGAAGGTCTTAATAGAAGGAAGATGCTCTCCTTCAAAACGAAGCTCTCCATAGGGATTATCTTCTAAGACGGGAAGGTTATGTTTTGCCGATAGCTTTGCAAGGGCTTCCCTTCTCTCGCGGCTCCAAGTGCGACCGGTTGGATTCTGGAAAGTGGGGATGGCATAGATGAGCCTAATGCCTTCAGTGGTTTCGATGATTTTTTCCACTTCTTCAATGATCATGCCATTGTCGTCGCAAGGGACTTCAATAAATTTAGCACCGTAAGCGCGAAAAGCATTAATAGCAGCTAAGTAGGTGGGGCTTTCGCAGAGGACAATATCGCCTTCATCGAGGAAGACTTTGCCGGCGAGGTCTAAAGCTTGCTGAGAGCCATGGAGGATGAGGATATTGTCTTCATCCAGATCAATCCCCAGCTGACGATTCATCCGAACTGCAATCCATTTTCTTAAGGGTTTTACACCTTCTGTGGAAGTATACTGAAGGGCACGCTGGCCATCTTCTTCTAAGACACTGGTAGAGACGTCAATAATAGAATCAACGGGGAATAATTCCGGTGCGGGAAAGCCACCGGCAAAAGAAATAATGTCGGGCTGATCTGCAAGTTTTAATAATTCACGGATTTCCGATGCAGTGACGTGGGACATTCTTTTTGCAAATTGTAAATTCATTTTGAAAACTCCTTTAGATAATAGGACATAGAAGATAAAACCAACTATGATTTGATTTCGTCAATGGTAGGCAGTACTTTATGAAGGGCACGTAAGAGGAAGTCGTTCTCCTCCGGTAGACCCACTGTAATACGCAGATAAGTAGGAAAACCAAAAACATGGCCGGAGCGCACAATAACGCCTTCTTGCAAGAGGGCATTAAAGACGGTGACGGCATCCCGTTTCGTATCTACAAAAATAAAGTTTGCATGGGTTTTGATATAGGGAAGAGACAGCCTATCGAAGGCTTCGTATAATGCTTCTTTTCCGATTTCGTTGTTTTTAATTGTGGCAGCCACGTGATCTTGATCTTCTAGGGATGCAAGGAGTGCATACTGCGCCAAACGGTTGACGTTAAAAGGTCCTCGAACTTTTTCCATCAAAGCAATGAGCTTACGGTCACCTACCATATAGCCCACCCGAAGGCCGGCCATGCCATAGGCTTTACTAAAGGTTCTTAAGACTAAGAGATTGTCGTGTTCATTGATGTAAGAGAATCCATCTCCCACTACGGTATGATCTGCAAACTCATAATACGCCTCATCTAAGAGTAATACTACATCTTTGGGCATTTTATCGAGGAGAATCTCGAGATCTCCTCGGCTTAATACTCCACCTGTGGGATTATTGGGGGTACATACAAAAACCATCCGGGTTTTGTCCGTAATGGCAGAGAGGATCCCTTCGATGTCGTAAGAAAAATCGTTCTTTAAGGGATGGGTATGAATGGTAGCACCGACGATTTGGGCAACAAAAGTATACTGAGAAAAAGTAGGTGCAGGAACAAGAATCTCATCACCGGGGCTTAAGAATGTCTCGGCAACAATTCGCAGAATTTCATCTCCACCGGTGCCTAAGGTGATTTCCTCGGGACACACATGAAATTTTGCTGATAAAGCTGCCTTCAAGGCAAAACTATTGCCGTCGGGATAGAGGTTCATTTCGAAGGCGTAGTCCTTCATGGCCTGTATGGCAAGGGGACTGGGGCCTAAGGGGTTTTCGTTACTGGCGAGCTTTACAATATGAGTAAGACCCAGCTCGCGCTTGACTTCCTCGATGGGTTTTCCCGGTACATAGGGACTAATTCCATCGACGGATTTTCTATAAGAAACCAAAAAAATTCCTCCTCATCAATATTTTAATTCCTATCTTTATTTTAGTTGTTTTATAGCAAAAAAACAATGGATTAATCAATAAGATTTTTTATTTTTATATACTTCTCTTTCTTATGTAATCACAATTATCAAAAAAGGATAACAAGGGATTGTTATAATACAAATAATGAGTATAAAAACAAAAAAAGGCTCCAAAGGGAGCCATAGACAAGTGTAGGGACACGATCAGTCTAAATCTTCTTTCTGTAAAGCCAAAACTTTTTCTAATAATACCCGTTGATTTTTCGCCATTTCATCCAGTTTATAATGGAGATCCTCCAAAATAATCTCTGCTTTGAGGTTGGTTTTGTAATCGCTTTCGCTTTGTTTTCGATCTTTTTCTGCTTGACGATTTTGGCTCATCATAATAATGGGGGCCTGAAGGGCGGCAAGACAGGAGAGCATTAAGTTGAGGAGGATAAAAGGATAGGGGTCAAAGGCTTTTTGAATTAGGAGGATATTCACCATAATCCAAAGAAGTAGGAAAAGCGTAAAACTCAGAATAAAAGCCCAGCTACCGGCTACTCTGGCAAGCCCATCGGCAAGGCGCTGACCGAAGGTGGTTTTTTCTTCTTTTAGTGAAAGTGTCACAGTACTATCGAGAAGAAAATGAATGAGCTCCTCCCTCGTAAAAGAGTCGGTGAGATCCTTAGATAGGATTTGACTGGCGATTTTGTGGAGGTCATTTTTTTTATTCATTGCGGGAAGCCCTTTCTACATCCTTTAAGATGGAGACAATGCGCTCCGGTACATGGTGGAGGGTACCATCCTCCATGGCGGCAATGTAGCGGTTTTTATCTTTGTAGAGGTCGTTAATGTTTTGTATGAGTGATTGAGCGGAGAGGTTTTCTTCAAATAAGACTTTGCTGTAGCCCTTCTTACAAAAACTCTTCGCATTGACGATTTGATCTCCTCGACTGGCAGAAAGCCCAAGGGGTACCAACAAGTGAGGGATTTGTAAAGCAAGAAACTCAAAAATCGCATTGGCACCGGCACGGCTTAAGACTATATCCGTTGCCTTAAGGATGTGGGGGAGTTCTTCTGTAATATATTCGTACTGAACGTAGGAGGGGATATCACATAGGGCCGGATTCAGGTTACCTTTTCCTCGGATATGGCAGATTTGGTACGTGTCAAGTAAGGCTTCTAGGGCTTCTTCTAAACTACGGTTGAGATTTTGACTGCCAAGGCTTCCACCCATAACAAGAAGGATGGGTTTTTGATTCGTAAACTGAAGAAACCGGCGGCCAAGATCGCCATCGCCCTTTAGTAATGATGCCCGTATGGGCGTTCCCACGTGGAGGGCTTTTGCTGTATCAACGTAGGAAAGGGTTTCTTTAAATGCGGTGAGAATCTTCTTTGCAAAGGGAAAAGCCATTTTATTGGCAAGACCGGGCGTAAAATCGGACTCATGCACAACAACGGGGATTTTGAGGAGTTTTCCCGCTACAGTCACAGGAAAAGCAACAAAGCCACCTTTAGAGAAAATGATGTTTGGTTTTATTTTTCGAAGGAGGGCTAAGGCATCATGAATCCCCTTCACCACACGAAAAGCATCGGTCACATTCTTTTTGTCGAGATAGCGACGGAGTTTTCCCGTGGCGATACTGTGATAGGGAATCTGAAGGGGCGTGATGAGAGATTTTTCGATTCCATCGTGGCTACCGATATAATGAATCTCATACCCTTCTTCTTGTAATAATGGAATGAGGGCAATATGGGGAATCACGTGGCCCGCAGTGCCGCCGCCGGTAAGTACTATTTTTTTCATAAAATCCTCCCGTACCAAATGATTAATTACTTCTATTATATACAACTATTTCCATAAAAAACAGAAAAACTTCAAACACACTGCTTATTACAGAAGTTTTGGTCATTTAACCATGAAGGACAGATAAAAAACCATAGGGCAAAGTGGATACAATTCACTATAAAAACCTTGCACTTTTTATAAAAAAAAGCTAAAATAAAGGGAGTAAGTTTTACTGAAAGGAGCTCTTTAGATGGAAAAAATCGGTATCTATGAAGTAAACGTATACAAGAATGACGTCCTAGTAGAGACGAGTTATTGGGAGACCGATCTTCCACCGGCTCAAATTGCCACGTATTATAAAGGCTTTACCGTTGATGTAAAAGAATCAAAATACAGACAGAAGATTAGAACAAAGGCAGAGATTGAAGAAATCGAATCCTAAAGGAGATCAATAAACATGGTAAAAAAAGATCTTTATAATAAATTGTTTGATACGATTTTGCAATTAGAGACAGTAGAAGAATGTTATGCATTCTTTGATGATATTTGTACCATTGGTGAGATTGATTCCATTGCCCAGCGACTGGAAGTGGCAAAACTCTTATCCAAGAACAACACGTACCTCGATATCGCAAAACAAACAAGTGCCAGCACCGCCACCATCAGCCGTGTCAAAAAATGCCTCAACTACGGAACCGGTGGATATCAATTGGCCATTAGAAGGGCCGAATCCAAAGACAAGAACACAAAATAACGGCAAGAGAAAAACTAATATAAAAAAGGACCGTGCAAGCGCTCGGTGCTTTTTTTGCGTAAGCTCAAAAAAGAGAAAGGAAAACACGATTTTCCTAGAGGAGATTTTCATGGAACTACTTAAAGGACTCAACAAAGAACAAGAACAAGCCGTTACATACGGTCAGGGCCCTCTCTTAGTATTAGCGGGAGCGGGAAGCGGTAAAACCCGTGTACTTACCCATAGAATTGCCTACTTAATGGAAGAAAAAAACGTAATGCCTTACGAGATTTTAGCCATTACGTTTTCTAATAAAGCCGCCGCCGAGATGAAGCATCGTATTTTTTCTTTGGTGGGACCACAAAAAGACTTATGGATCGGAACTTTCCATGGAATTTGTAATCGTATCTTAAGAATCCATGGAGAAATCTTAGGCTATAATACGGATTTCACGATCTACGACACGCAAGATCAAAAGAAAGTCCTTAAAGATACCATGGCCAGCCTTAAAATTGACGAAAAAGAAATCAGTCTGAATCAAGTGGCTTATGCCATCAGTCAAGCAAAGAACAATCAAATCCTTCCAAGGGATTACTGTAACCATTTTGGGGAAGGATATAAGGAAAAAGCCATCGAAAGCATCTACGAAGGCTATGAGAAGCGTCTTAATACAACGAACGCCATGGATTTTGACGATCTTTTACTAAAAACGGTGGAACTACTGGACAAAGACGCCGCCGTATTAGAAAAATTCCAACAGCGCTTTCGCTATATCTTAGTCGATGAGTATCAAGATACCAATCGTACCCAGTATCTACTGGTGACAAAACTGGCGGCTAAATTCCGCAATCTTTTTGTTGTGGGTGATGATGATCAGAGCATCTACGGTTGGCGTGGCGCCGATATCACCAATATCTTAGACTTCGAAAAAGACTACCCGGAAGCCACTGTGATACGATTAGAGCAGAACTACCGTAGCACCCAAAGCATCCTAAAAGCAGCGAACCACGTCATAGAGAATAATCATGGCAGAAAAGGCAAAAACCTTTGGACAGAAAACGACAAAGGAGAAGTGCCAAAGATTGTAGAGCTGGAGACGGAGATCGAAGAGGCTAAGTTTATTGCCACAGAGATCGGCAGGCTCCATGACTACGAGAAGTGTAAGCCTTCAGATATTGCCATCTTGTATCGTACCAATGTACAATCAAGGGCCATTGAGGAGATGTTTGGCCGTTATAATATTCCCTATCGTGTCTTAGGCGGGCTTAAATTCTACTCAAGAAAAGAGATTAAAGACGTACTGGCTTACCTGAAGTTTTTAGGCAATGCCCTCGATGATGTGAGCCTTGAGCGTATTATCAATACCCCTAAGCGTGGTATTGGGGAAGCCACAATCACCAAGTTGAAGGACTATGCACTCCTTCAGAATTGTTCCCTCTTTGAAGCTGCAAAAAAAGCGGCAGACATTGGTCTCAGTAAGAGAGCCTCCACGGTTATTATTGATTTTTCTATTATGATGGAGGGCCTTCTTAAGAGAAGCGAAACACTCTCCCTTGAAAAACTGGCTTATGAGATTCTATCGGCCACAGGCTACCAAAGGGAATTAGAAAACGAAAAAACCGTAGAAGCACAAAATCGCTTAGAAAACATCGGCGAATTAATCGGTACTATGATATCTTACGAGTTAGAAGAAGAAGAGCCAAGTCTCAAAGATTTTTTAACGAGGATTTCCCTCGTGGCCGATACCGATGACCTTATTGATGAAGATCAAAAAGTCACATTGATGACAATCCATAGTGCCAAAGGTCTGGAATACCCCGTGGTTTTCCTCTGCGGACTGGAAGAGGGGCTTTTCCCTATCAGAAGATCTTTTGACGCTGTGGAAGATATGGAAGAAGAAAGACGCCTCTGTTACGTTGGCATCACCAGAGCAGAAAAGAAGCTATACATGACCCATGCCACCACCCGCAATATTTTTGGAAAAAAGAATTATAATATGCCCAGTCGCTTTATTAAAGAAATGCCACAAAGCGAAATGATTGTAAAGACGAAGAGTACACCATCTTTTGCGCAGCAAGGCGTTAATGATATGGCAACTTCAAAACAAGGAAGAATGACCTTTGGTTTTAATCCCGGTGATAAAGTAGAGCATAGCAAATTCGGCTTCGGCACAGTAGAAAATTATAGTGAAGCATCGGGAATTGTAGAAGTTACTTTTTCTTCTGTGGGACTAAAGAAGCTGGACTTAAGCTTTGCTCCCCTCAAAAAAATCAATGGAGCAATAGAATAAGAATAGGACAAAACAATGGAAGCAAAACGAAGGATTACACAACTCAAAAAAGAGATCAAAGCCCACAATCACGCTTACTATGATTTGGATTCTCCTACGATTAGCGATTTTGAGTACGATCAGCTTATGAAAGAACTGATCCTCTTAGAAGAGGAACACCCTTCCCTGAAGACCAAAAACTCGCCAACGGCGATGATTGGTGGCAGTGTATCGAAGGGTTTTCGTAGTGTAGCCCACTTAGTGCCTATGATGAGCCTTGGGAATGGATATTCCTTTGATGATTTAAAAGCCTTTGACGAAAGAATTAAAAAAGTCACAGAGAAGCCTTATCGTTACGTGGCAGAGCTTAAGATTGATGGCCTCGCCATTAGCCTGGTCTACGAAGAGGGCACCCTCGTAAGGGGCGTCACGAGAGGTGACGGCACCATGGGGGAAGATGTCACAAATAACATTAAGACGCTGGAAGATATTCCGCAGACAATTCCCGGAGCCCCCCAGGTTTTAGATGTCAGAGGCGAAATCTACATGACAAAATCAGGCCTTATGGCACTCAATACCAAGAGGGAAGAAGAGGGGGAAGCCCCTTTTATGAACCCAAGAAATGCGGCGGCGGGAAGCATGAGGCAACTGAATCAAGCCATCGTCAGGGAGAGACCCCTTTTTAGTTTTCTCTATGCCTTAGGACTGGCAGAAGGAAAAAAGTACCAAAGCCATAGCGATTTTTTAAAAGATTTAA
>CAYJGI010000051.1:2257-8285 GCA_964369705.1 uncultured bacterium | reverse complement strand
CCGAATACACAATCACAGTATCGTATAAGCGTTTTTGGTGATAGCTCTCACCATCTAATTGATTAGTATTTGAATGGGTCTTACCATCTTTTGTGACGGCTATAATGCTTTATGACCCAAAATCCATAGGACAAATGAGAGGCAATACGGGGTCGGGATTCATCTCCGTTTCTCTGGCTACGGTGAGCCACATGTCAATGTTTTCTTCTTGTAGGATTTTAGTCGCTTGCTGTAGTTTTTCTTGATGTAGTTGCATTTTATCCTCCTTGAAATATCCATTGATAAAAGGAAAGCTCCGTAATCTTACGGAGCTTTTGTCTTATCTTTCGGTACTTATAGGTTTGGTGGCCGGTGTATCAAATACATTATTTTTGAGATTTGTACCGAGCTACGGCTTTTTGTTCATGGTCTTTAATAAAAGGATCTTTCCCTTGCCAGTAGTTTTCGATATCTTCTGGGTAAGAGGTGGCCAGACCTTTTTTTAAAGCGCCGTAACACTCTTTTACACCAGGATGGGCTTTTAAATAATCTCTAAAAGCCAAATGCCTTACAATATCGTCCTCAGAGTCCTTACCAAAGGCATGGATCTGATGGGTGCGATTCACGCCACCTTTTTCAAAGTAGCGTCTTCCGGCGATTCCGTGTTCGCCTCTTGCCGAATATCCTAAGGTTTTTAATTCACCATAAAAAGGCTCAATATCTTCTATCCGCTCTAAGACGAGTAGAATATCAATAACAGGCTTTGCCTGAAGTCCAGGCACTGATGTGCTACCAATATGATAAGAGGCGGTGAGTGTATCTCCTAAGATGGATTGAATTTTCTTTTCTTCTTCTAAGAATATGCTCGGCCATTCTTCTTGGTAGTCTGAGACAATCACATACATAGAGATGTTCATATCAGTTTTATTTAACGATGTAGATTTCTTTCTGTCTTGGTGATAACCATCTTACGCCATCTTTGGTGACGTAACCCATATCTTCTTGCCCCATCTTACCTCTATCACCACGATTACCTTGGTCTAAAGTAAAGACGTTGCCTTCTTCAATGAGTTGATCATCGGCCATTCTGCGAGATAAGCTCACGCCACCATCATGGACGGCACGGCCTACTTGGTGGCCGAAGCTGGCTTGGTTTGGCATAAGGCCATGGGCTTCGATGTGCTTCTTGCAAAGATCATCGGGGACAGAGGCTCTCTCTCCAACTTTAATGGCATTTACGCCGATATCGATGGCATCTTGTACGATTTTGAAGACTTTTTGTAGATCTTCCGGTGCTTCTGTTTCGTCGTCTTTTAGTACGTAATAGCAGCGCTGCATATCGCTACCGTAACCACCAACGGCTACACCGAAGTCACAGGTTACAAGGTCACCGGGCTCTGCTTTAAGCTGGCTTGGGCCATTATGTCCTACAACGGTATTAGGTCCTACTTGAACGCCGGGGCAATGATCAGCATCCCAGCCAAAATCAACGCCATAGTGGCGTACACGATCTTGGAAAAACTGGAAGATTTCGTACTCTGTGACACCGGCTTTAATGAAGTCTTTGGCATCATCGAAGATGAGCTGTGTTACTCGGCACGCTTCTTCCATGAGGGCAACTTCTTCAGGGAGTTTTCTACCTCTTACTTTATTCATGAGCTTCTCTGAAGAAATCACATCTCCATCAAATCCATAAGCATCAAAATATTTCATGAGGCGTAAGTAGTTCCCGTGGCTCAAACCATCGGCAGCAACATCACTTTCTGAATAGTTGAGGGCAATGGTCTTAGGCTTAATCTCATCGAGAAGGCTGAATAACGTATCTTGGAAAGTCGTACCAAAGGGGTACATAACGGCACGGGAGAATACGCCGGTTCTTTCGTAGCCTGTGGCATCGAAGTGGCCACCAATGGCAATACTCTCATCGTTCTTTGTAATAAGGATGGCACTTTCGCCACCAAAATTCATGGGCGCTAATAATTCAAGACCGGGGTCATTATTCATCGTTGTTTCCCGTCCGTAAATGATCCATAGATCTACGTTTTCTTCTTTCATAATGCCATAGGCTTGCTGCATTTTTTTTGCGTGTAATTCGCTGTGTCCTGACATTTGCTTTTCTCCTTTTATTATAAAGAATTTTGCGAATATTGTTATGATTCATAACAAAAATTTATTTGCATTGATAAAAATAAAAGGATTGAATAATCAATCCTTTTATTTGATTGAGTTAGACGTGGAAGCAAGCGACAAAGTGGCCTGGTTCTACTTCTCTTAGTGGTGGTGCAGTCTCTTTACAAGCGTCGGTGACGCGAGAGCATCTACCTTGGAACTTACAACCGGGCTTTGGATTAATGGGAGAAGGAACATCCCCTTCCAAAGGAATACGTTGTTTTGCTTTTTGTACTTTTGGATCTGCAATAGGAATGGCAGAAAGTAAAGCAGTGGTATATGGATGCAGTGGATTCTCATAGAGATTCTCAGAAGTCGTGAGCTCCATAACTTGACCTAAGTACATAACGGCAACTCTATCGGAAATATGCTTAACCATAGAGAGGTCGTGGGCAATAAAGAGATAAGTAAGGTCTAAATCTCTTTGAAGCTTTATGAGTAGGTTAACAACCTGGGCTTGAATCGATACGTCAAGGGCAGAGATAGGCTCATCGCAAACGATAAACTTAGGCTCAATGGCTAACGCTCTTGCAATACCGATACGCTGTCTTTGGCCACCGGAGAACTCGTGGGGAAAACGGTTGGCGTGTTCTTTGTTAAGACCTACCGTCTCAAGAAGCTCCCAAACTCTTTGCTGTCTGTCTTTGCCTGTGTAGATATTGTGAATCTCCATACCTTCACCGATAATATTACCGACAGTCATACGGGGATTTAAAGATGCGTAAGGATCTTGGAAAATCATCTGTGCGCTTTTTGTGAACTCAAAAGCTTGTTTCTTGTTGTAGCTTTGGATATCGTCGCCATCAAAAAGCACTTTACCTTCCGTTGCATTGTATAAACGGATGATGGTACGTCCTGCCGTAGATTTACCGCAACCGGACTCACCTACAAGACCTAGTGTCTCTCCTTCGTGAATATCAAAGGAAATCCCGTCAACGGCCTTCAGGTTACTCTTACCAACTTTAAAGTATTTTTTCAGATCTTGTACTTCAATAAGTTTCTTTCTTCCGTCCATTATTGAGCACCTCCTTCTTCACCAAATTTTGGTGCTTCTACTTTCGGTGCACTTGGATGGAGCAACCAGCAAGCAGCGTAATGGGTTTCTGAATCATTGATCTGGGTTAGACCCGGATCTTTTTCTAAGCAGACCTTCATTGCATGATCACAGCGGGCAGCGAAGGGACATCCAACTGGTGGTGCAATCAGATCCGGTGGTGTACCGGTAATCGGTACTAATTCTTGCTTATTCTGTGCATCAAGACGGGGCACAGAGGATAACAGTCCCCATGTATAAGGATGCTTTGGTGTGTAGAAGATTTCTTCAGAAGTACCTTCTTCTACAACTTCACCGGCATACATAACGATAATACGCTCAGCCATATCGGCAACAACGCCTAAATCGTGGGTAATGAGGATAATAGAAGTATCAAGTTGAGTTTTGAGATCTTTCATAACGTCCATAATCTGTGCCTGAATCGTAACGTCGAGAGCCGTAGTTGGCTCGTCGGCAATCAGAAGCTTTGGATTACAAGCAAGGGCAATAGCAATCATGGCTCTTTGGCGCATACCGCCGGAAAATTCGTGGGGATACTGATTGATTCTTTTTTCCGGTGTTGGTACACCAACTAATTGAAGCATCTCGATGGCACGTTTTTTTGCATCGGCGGTGTTCATTTTTTGGTGTTTTTTAAGGCCTTCTGTGATTTGAGTACCGATTTTCATGGTAGGATTCAAAGAAGTCATTGGATCTTGGAAAATCATGCCGATTTCAGATCCGCGAACATTACGCATCTCTCTATCGGATAGTTTAATAATATCTTGACCATTAAATATGACTTCACCGTGCTTAATCACACCGGGAGGCATTGGAATTAATCTCATAAGGGATTGTACTGTTACAGACTTACCACAACCGGACTCCCCTACGATACCGATGGTCTCAGCCTTATGAAGGTCGAAAGATACGCCACGGACGGCTTGAACTTCACCGGCGTAAGTAGTGAAGGAAACATACAGATCTTTTACTTCTAGAATTTTTTCTCTTTGTGACATGTTCTCTCCTCCTACTTTCTCATCCTTGGGTCAAAGGAGTCGCGAAGACCATCACCCAAAAGATTTAATGATAACATAGCTAGTGAAATTGCAGTACCTGGGAAAATCAACTGGTAAGGATAGGCACGAAGTACCTCGCCACCGGTTTTTGCAAGCTGACCCCAGCTGGTTTTCGGTGGTTGAAGACCGATTCCTAAGAAAGCCAAGAAGGCTTCGTAGAAAATCGCAGCAGGAATCGCCAGTGTAAGCTGTACGATGAGAAGTGACATAATATTTGGTAGCATATGACGAACTAATAAGCGGACTTTAGACGCACCTAAGGTCGTCGCCGCCAGTACGTATTCCTGCTCTCTTAATTCCATAATCTGAGCTCTAACCATACGGGCCATACCGAGCCAGCCGGTTATGGCGAAGGCCAAAATCAGCGGGAACATACCGGAGCCAATAACTACGGTGATGAGAATAACGAAAATAAGTGAAGGAATAGAGTTAAGGATATCAACAAAACGCATGACCACTAAGTCAACTTTACCGCCTTTCATACCGGCGATAGAACCGACGGTGATACCGATTACCATTTGAAGAAGACCGGCAACCAGACCGATAAAGAGGGAGTTACGTCCACCCATCCATACACGGGCCCATAAGTCACGGCCAAGCATATCGGTACCAAACATGTGTCCATCAAATCCAGGACCTTTGTTGGCAGCCATTAAGTCGTTGTTGTTGTACGTATATTCTGTCATATAAGGGCCTGCAAGAGACATGAAAGTGATAAAAAGAATGGCAAAAAGTCCAATCATTGCCGCTCTATTCTTTCTTAATCTTCTGAAAGAGTCTTTCAGATAAGTAACACTTTCACGAACAACCATTTGGCCTGCATTTAGGTCAAGACCCACATGGGTTGTATCTTCTGCTGTTAACTGAATGTCTGCAGTGACGGGGAATTGTTTATTGGTTGGAGCAAGTTTTAAGTTTCTTTTTCTAGCCATTTTGCGCCTCCTACTTCTCTACCCTGATTCTTGGGTCGATGAAGCCGTATGTAATGTCTACAAGTAAGTTCATGAATACTAAGAACGTACCGAAGAATACGGTCATACCAAGAGTCAATGGGTAGTCAAGACCTTGAATACTGGTCGTAAAATATTTACCAAGTCCGGGAATCGCATAAATCTGCTCTACAACGAAAGAACCGGTAAGAACCGATGCTACCACAGGACCAATGATCGTGATAATGGGTAGGATGGAGTTTCTGATTTGGTGTTTAATAACGATTTGTGATGGTGAAAGACCTTTTGCTTTTGCCGTCTTAATATAGTCTTGGGTGTTAACGTCGAGCATTTTCGCTCTCATCAGACGAGTAACGGTTGCTAATGTGCTAAGTCCAAGGGCAAAGGCCGGTAGGACATAATGTCGCCACGATTCAAGCCTTGCCAGCGGGAATATGGGCCACGCAACGGCAAATTGCAGCTGTATCAAGTAACCGATAACAAAGCTCGGTACCGATACACCAATAACAGCAATAATAATACTTAAATAGTCAAGGACACCGTTTTGATTGAGGGCGGCAATAATTCCCAGCGTCAGTCCCGATAATACCGCAAAAATCAGCGCTACGGTACCCAGCTTAAAGGAAAGTGGTGCTGCCTCTGTAATAATATCAACTACAGGCCTTGAGTTAATCTTAATGGAATAACCCAGATCTCCTTGCAAGAGATTTGCAAAAAACTGTACATACTGCTCCCCTAAGGGGCGATCAAAACCGTAGTATGCCATCATTTTTGCTGCCGTCTCTTCTGTAATCTGACCACTGGAGAATGGATCGCCG
>CAYJGI010000051.1:0-2247 GCA_964369705.1 uncultured bacterium | reverse complement strand
ATCATGAAGAATACGATTGTGATGAGCAACCAAATGGTAATGATAGAAATAAAAATTCTTTTTCCAACGTACTTTAACAAAATAATACCTCCTTTAAAATGACTGTAATGAAAGCAATTTCCATTACAGGAGAAGACCAGGTCTTCTGTTTTATATAGGCTCTCGCCTATAGAAAATAATAAGTATATTTTATATGATTTTGTCCCCAAAATCAAGATTTTTCGTGTCATCACCACGAATTGGAATACCAATCACAGGATTGTGACTTGAGCTTTTATTACAATGAATTTAGTGTTTTTCTTTAGCAGACATTGTCTTTACTTTGCTAACATGGTGAATTTTATTCATCGGAGTGTATAAAAACATTCTATCATACACTCCGATAAATATTTTTTTTAAAAAATACTGTTTCTTTACGATTTGGAACAAATTTATTTATATTATCGAAGAACAAGGTTCCTATCAATCACATGTGTAGGCGATTTAAGCCCTCGCCTTAAGGTCAAGGTCTTTCACCCTACCGATGATTGAGATTATCTGATTAAGTGCAGTGCCGTTTGGCGACCGGCTAAGTAGAATACTTTATTATCGGTAAAAGCAATATCTGTTTCACTACCTAGGGTCACTGATTGATTATCCCACTCCGGTACGATGTCTGTAATACAGAGTTCCATGGAGTAACAAGTATTGTTATATAAGATATAATCGCCTACACCGGGAACGCCATCTTGCTGATCAAAAAGACCGATGGTGGGGCCGGCACCATGTCCATGGTTGCCGATGGGGTGGGTATAGATGCTGGTGTTGATTCCCTGCGCTTTGCACTGCTCTAGAGATGCTTTTAAGATTTCGTTGCCCGTTCTGCCTTCCACAAAATTGCTGGCAAAAATATCTTGTACTGTATTGCCTACGGCAATGAGGTTTTTGATGCCTTCCGGAGCATCGTCTTCTCCCAGTTTTAATACGTAGGCATTCTCTTGAGTATCGGTACAAAGACCTAAGTAGCGAAGGCCAATGTCACAGTGGAGAATATCGCCGGGAAGAATGAGTTCATCTCCGCTTAGCGTGCCGGTTCCTTGACGGCGAATCGATACTTCAAAGTTGAACCAATTCTCAAGGGTGAGTTCTGCTACGCGCTGTGTCATCCACCATTGTACATCATCGGCGGTGGAGATGCCGGGATGGGTGACGCGACTGCTAAATGCTTCTGCAATAATGCCGTGGGCAATCTGCATGATGCCATTGTAAGCTTCTAATTCTTCGGGAATACGGGTTTCAAGCCAGCCTACGCATAATTTATCGGCGGGTTTTAAGCGCTCAACGTATTGAGGATCAAGGGCTGCTACGATTTCGTCGTACTCGTTTTTCGTTAAGCCATCGCCAAAGGCGGTCAGTGGGCTTACATTGATGCCAATAGATTTTGGATCTCTCTCACGGATAAGACGTGCTAAACACTCAAACTGAGTCTCAGGGGCGCCTTTTTCGAGATCACCGGATGCAGCAAGGTGCATGGCCGATTGATTGCCTGCCCAGCTACTGCCTTTTTGATTGGTCCACATATTGGTATAAAGACGGTCAAGGCCCGTTCCGGGGCGCACTAGACCCATTTTTTCGATGGTTCCATCGGGGCGCTTATAAAAAACAATCATTGTACGACGACGGGCTGTCATCATAGGTGGAGGAAGCATTGTTTTTAATACGGGATCTTCGTTATACTCTCTTGCACTAATGATCCAAAGATCAATTCCTTCACGATTCATAATAAGAGGTAAAACCGTGTTAATCTTTTTTTCTAGCCATCTGTTTTGAATATCTGCACGTTGTCTTAAGGGAACGATTTTTCTCTCCCAATTAGATGCATAAGTATTATTTAGTGTTTCACGGTGACTGGATTGTTCAAACATATGATGTTTTCTCCTTTTCGTTTCATACTTAATATATACTAACACTTTATTATACCATAGTAATGATATACCTGTATATATTTGTGATATATTTTTCAGTTTTTTTGCCATGTTTTTTTGTTTTATTAAAAGAAAAAAAGCCAAGCCTCAAGTGGTTACTCGCAAAGAAATATGCTGCCCTTAAGTAGGATTTGTAGGCGTGTATACACCTGTTCTCATGGCTGAAATTAATTTGATATATTATTTTCTCTGTGCTATAGTTTACCAAAGATTATTTATATAATGGATGGAGAAGTTTAATGATAACAAAAATGCCTACTGATGCTGTAATTGAGCAGTGGAA
>CAYJGI010000050.1:2421-8443 GCA_964369705.1 uncultured bacterium | reverse complement strand
AACTTGTATAGGCGATGGAATTCTTAAGATTGAAATGCACTTTCTACCCGATGTATATGTGCCTTGCGAAGTTTGTAAAGGCCAGCGATACAATAGAGAGACCCTTGACGTCCATTACAAAGGCAAGAACATTGCCGACGTCCTTGATATGACCGTAGAAGAAGCCTTAATCTACTTTGAAAATCACCCATCAATCAAAAACAAATTGCAAACCTTAAATGATGTGGGACTCTCTTACATTAAGCTCGGTCAATCCAGTACGACTTTAAGCGGTGGAGAAGCGCAGCGGATTAAGCTGGCGGCGGAATTAAGTAAAAGACCGACGGGAAAGACGGTCTACATCTTAGACGAACCCACGACGGGACTGCATTTTGCCGATGTCCATTTACTCATTGGCGTCTTACAAAAACTCACCGACATGGGCAATACTGTCATCATTATAGAACACAACTTAGACGTCATTAAGACGGCAGATTATATCATCGACTTAGGGCCGGAAGGAGGGGACGAAGGGGGCTACATCATTGCAAAGGGCACACCGGAAGAAGTCGCCTTAGTAGAAGCCTCCCACACAGGTCAGTACCTTAAAAAACTACTGCCTGCCACAAAATCGTGAACGAATCCCTCGAAACAACACTCCTAAACCTCCCCGGTAGTCCCGGTGTCTACCTCATGAAGAATGAGAACGACACCATCCTCTACGTAGGGAAGGCCAGAGTCCTCAAGAATCGTGTGAGAAGTTATTTTCAGAATCAAAAAAACCACGATAATAAGACGAAAATGCTCGTCACCAAGATCAAAAAAATCGAATACATCGTCACCAGGAGCGAAGAAGAAGCCCTCCTCTTAGAGTGCAACTTAATTAAGCGTTTTAAGCCTTTTTATAATATTAGGCTGAAGGACGACAAAAGGTACCCCTACGTAAAAATCACACTAAAAGATGATTATCCCCGCCTGGAAGTCACGAGAAAAGTGGAAGAAGACGGGAGCCGATATTTTGGTCCTTTTACCAATTCGGTGGTGCTTTGGGATACGGTGAGACTCCTGAGTAAGGCTTTTCGCCTGCGCACTTGTAAGAGTTTTAATCCTAAGGCACTAAGGCCCTGTCTTAATTACGATATGGGTCGCTGTAGCGCTCCTTGTATGCAGTATATTACGAAAGAAGCCTACGCAAAAAACATGGAAGAAGTGGTGCTCTACTTCCAAGGCAGAAGAGAGTCTTTAAGACAGCTCCTAAAAAGTAAGATGGAAAAGGCCAGCCAAGACTTAGCCTTCGAAAAAGCCGCCGAGTATCGAGATCAATTATCGGTGATTAAAGAAAACCTCGGCAATCAATTGGCCGACTTTGCAACGGATACGAAAGACATGGACATCATCAATTACTACGTGGCAGAACGCAAGATCTGCGCCATGGCTTTCTTCGTGAGAGAAGGGAAGCTCATTGGTCAAGACCACTTCTTGATGACGGGAGAAGGGGAGAAGGAGACCATTCTCTCCCAGTTCATTGAGCAGTTTTATGCCATTCAGCAAACCATTCCCCCGGTGATTCTCATTCCCCACGCCATAGAAGAAGGAGACTGGATTTTGAAATGGCTCAGCGACAAAAGGGGCAAGAAAACGGTCTTCGAGATTCCCCAAAGGGGTAAGAAAAAAGAGCTTATAGATTTTGTGGCAAAGAATGCGGAAGCCACTTTCTTAAAGGACGTATCCCAAGAAGAAAAAAACCTCCTAGGGCCAAAGCTTCTTCAAGAGGCTTTAGGACTTAAGACGCTACCCCATCGTTTTGAAGCTTACGACATTAGTAATACCCAAGGAAGCGACGTGGTGGCCAGTATGGTGGTTTTTGAAGGGGGCGTTCCCAATACCAGGGAATACCGCAGATTCAAGATTCGTACCGTAGAAGGCTTACCCGATGATTTTAAGAGTATGGAAGAAGTCATCTCCCGCCGTTTTATGGCTTTACTTAATGAAGAAGGCAAGTTTACTCATCGCCCCGATGTGGTGCTCATTGATGGTGGCAAAGGACAACTGGGAAGAGCTAAGGCCGTCATGGATCGCTTAGGGTTTTCCGATATTACCGTCTTTGGCCTTGCCAAAAGGGAAGAAGAGATCTTCCTCCCGGAGAAAGATGTACCGATTCTCTTAGCAAAAAACAGTGAAGCCCTCTACTTTATACAGCGCATTCGTAACGAAGCCCACCGTTTTGCCATCACTTATCACCGAAAACTAAGGAGCAAGAGAACGCTACGCTCTGCCTTAGATGATATTCCAGCCGTAGGAAAAAAAAGAAAAGATGCCCTCTTGAAGCACTTTGGCTCCATGAAAGCCATTAAAGAAGCTTCTATGGAAGACTTAAGACAAGTACTACCAAAAAACGCAGCAGAGAGCGTGTTTCGCTATTTTGAAAGAGAGAAAATCCTATGAAAACGAAACTCATTGCCCTAGATGTAGACGGTACTTTAGTAAAATCAAGGGGAAGATTCGAAAATATTACAGAGGACAACTTAAAAGCCATCGAAGAAGCAAAAAGAAGAGGTATTGAAGTGACACTCATTACGGGACGGGGCTATAAAGGGATTGACGATATGGTAAAAGGATTAGGTATTACAGCGCCTATTACCATGTACAATGGCGGATTTGTATCGTCACCTCAGCGGGATCATGTTTTTGCTGATCACCGCTTACAAAGGGAAGATACAGAAAAAATCCTCCGCTTACTGGAAGACGTGGGAATGAGCTACGCCGTCTATGCCAATGATACCATTTATTATCGTAATATTGGTGTCGATGTCCATGGCCACATGACTTTTATAAATCCCAAGCGGATAGAGATTTTTGATATTACTGAAGTGCTTACATATCAAGTGATTCGAATTATTGCCATGGATACCATTGAAAGAATGGAAGAAGCCAAAGCAAGAATTCAAGAGGTGATGAACCCTACGCCTTATTTTGTTTATTATCAAGACAAAGAACCAAATCTCGAAATCCTTCACCCAAAAGCCATGAAAAATATTGCGCTGCATACCGTTGCTGAGGCCATGGGCATCTCTACTAATGAGATTGCCGTCATTGGCGACCACAACAACGATGTGGAGATGATTCGTGAGGCAGGCCTTGGCATTGCCATGGGCAATGGAACGAAAGAAGTCAAAGAAGCGGCCGCCTTTGTGACCGGCACCGTAGAAGAGAGCGGTGTGGCCTTAGCCATCCATAAGATATTAAAGGATGGGCTGTAGGGCATAACACCTAAAAACCCTACATAAATTGTACCAAAGGAGTGAATGCCTATGACTTTATTTGGTACAATAATAAAAAAAAGCATGCTACTGATCTCAATTCTTATAATTCTTCTGTCAGTCAGTGGTTGTATCCGTTTTGTAGAGCAACCGCCTAGGGAAGAGCCGGGTTTTGTGGGATTTATTGAGATGGTGGATCTTGGATATTTCGAAACGGAAGAAGATGGCAAGTACGGTATACTGGAAAAGAAAATAGATTCTTTTGAAAAAAAGAATCCAGGCGTCTATATTCGCCTATGGAAGAATTACGACAATCAAGATATTGTGTACGATATTATGCCTCTTAAGAGTACCACGAAGCCTACATCGATTTACGATGTCTATATCATTGCAGATACCACAGAAGGGGACAAAAAAATGCTTTGTGAAGCTTTTTTGGAGACGCTATCATCCCTAATTGAAGTGGAATAAGGAAGGAAAAACCATGGATATCAAAAAAAACATCTCCCTCAAAGAATACAATACCTTTAAGATCGGCGGAGAAGCGGAGTTTTTTGTCATGCCTCAAAGCATCGAAGAGATGATCGCTTCTCTTAAATGGGCAAAGGAGCAAGACTTAGAGCTCACGATCTTAGGAAGAGGCAGTAATGTCCTCATAGGAGATGGTGGTATTAGAGGTCTTGTTATGGTCATTGCCGATGGTTTTGTGGGGATAGATCGTGAAGGAGATTCGCTACAAGCCCTCTCGGGCGTTAAGCTGACAAGCCTTACCCAAAGGGCGATGTCAGAAGGCCTCACGGGACTTCAGTTTGCCACGGGGATTCCCGGTACATTAGGCGGCGCGCTCTACATGAACGCAGGCGCCTATGGTGGCGAGATGAAAGATGTGGTGACATCGGTGACCGTCATGGATCCTACAACCTTCGAAGTAAAGACCTTTCAGAAAGAAGATTGTGGTTTTGCCTATCGTAAGAGCCATCTGGAAGGATACATTATCTTAAGCGCAACCCTAGGGCTACAAAAAGGCGACCCCGCTACCATACAGCAAGCAATGCAACAAATCAACGAAAAGCGAAGGGACAAACAGCCCCTTCAGTACCCCAGTGCTGGAAGCACCTTTAAGAGACCGGAGGGCTACTATGCGGGAGCGCTCATTGAAGAGGCAGGCCTTAAGGGTTTCTCCATCGGCGGCGCAGAAGTGAGCGAAAAACACGCAGGTTTTATTATTAATAAGGGCGGTGCAACGGCAAAGGACGTGGCAGACCTCATCGCCCATGTTCAAAAAACCATTCTTCAAAAAACCGGTATACATTTAGAGAGAGAAGTCAAGTTTTTGGGGGATTTTGTATCATGAAATGCTACCTTACTACACTGAATGCTCAGTATATCCATAGCTCCCTTGCATTATCTTACCTTAAGGTGAATGCAGAAGGCTATGATGTGTACCATAGAGAGTGGACCATTAACGACCACAGTCATCATATCATTGACCATATTTTAGAACAAAACCCCCATATCGTTGCCTTCAGCGTCTATATCTGGAATATCGATGAGACCCTTGCCATTGCCCATACTTTAAAGGCCATTCGGCCGGATCTTATGATCGTTTTAGGTGGGCCTGAAGTGAGTTATGATGCCGTATCTCTCATGGAGAGCCGTGCTTTTATTGATATCATCATGATAGGAGAAGGCGATCACACCTTTAGTGAGCTACTTTCAGCCTTAAAAGAAGAAAAAAACCTCACAGCAATCAAAGGCCTTGCCATTAGAACAAAAGATGGACAAGTAGTGAAGACGGAAGATAGACCACTTACCTGCGACTTAGATAGCATTATAAGTCCCGTGGATTATAATATCTTGAGACACGAAAAAGGCAAGCTCTTCTACTACGAGTGTAGCAGAGGATGCCCTTTTAACTGTCGGTATTGTTTAAGCTCTACGACGAAGCAGGTGCGTTTTTTCTCTATGGAGCGTATTCAAGAAGACCTCTTAAAGATCATGAAAGCAAAGATTCCCCTTGTGAAACTCTGTGATCGTACCTTCAACCATAACAAAAAATGGACACTGGCCCTTTTTTCTTTTCTTTTAGCCCATAACATAGAAACGTGTTTTCACTTTGAGATTTGTGCCGATTTACTGGACGATGAAGTCTTAGCTTTTTTGGATCAAGTACCTCAGGGGTATTTTCAGTTTGAGATTGGGGTGCAAAGCACCCACAAGGCTACCATCCAAGCCATTGATCGACCCATGGATTTTGTGAGAGTCAGCCATGCGGTCACCCACCTTCGGGAGAAGGACAACATTCATCTCCACTTAGACCTGATTGCGGGGCTTCCCTTTGAAGATTTCGATACTTTTCAGCACTCTTTTAATGACGTGTATCGCCTTTCACCCCATGCACTGCAGCTTGGTTTTTTGAAGCTACTGAAGGGTAGCGAACTTCGGGCAAAAGAAGAGGTGTACGGATACCTTTATAACCCCTATGCACCCTATGACGTCTATGGAAGCTTGTTTTTGAGCACCCATGATATACTGACACTGAAAAAAACAGAAAACGTACTGGATAAATATTATAACAGCAATAAATTTCAAAGAACACTTCAATACATACAGAAAAATGTGGTAGATAATCCTTTCTTATTTTACAAAGACTTTGGCCTTTGGTACAATAAAGAGGTAGGCGTAAGTCACCAAAAACTGACGTCTTTATACGATCTGTTATTACGCTTTATAAAAGACCATTACAGCCATTATGAAGAAGTAATTAAAGACTATTTAAGACT
>CAYJGI010000050.1:721-2411 GCA_964369705.1 uncultured bacterium | reverse complement strand
AATGAAAGTGCCTTGAAAGAAGCATACTATACCTATTTAAAAGCAACCCCACCGGAATCCCTTGTCCCCCTTACCCCGAAAGAAAGGTTAAGGCGGGTGCGTATCAGTGATTTTCAATACGATTTACTGGGTGATGGGAAGAAGCAAAAAAACCATTACTTAATCGATACAGTAACGAAGGAAGTTCTACCCATTACCATATAAGGAGATTGTTATGACGAAGGCAGAAGTCGTACGAATACTGAAGCAAATTGCCTTGCTATTAGAGCTTAAAGGAGAGTCTAATTATAAAGTAGACTCTTATTGGCGTGGGGCAAATGCACTATCGACTTCTAAAGAGTCTTTAAAGACGCTGGTGTTAGAAGATCGCTTACGAAATCTCCCCTCCATTGGTAAAAGCATCGACGAAAAGATAAAAACACTGTACCACGAAGGCGCTCTGCCTTATTACGAAGATTTAAAGAAAGAAGTGCCGGAAAGCCTCATTCCACTGTGCCGTGTTAGAGGCGTTGGTTTTAAAAAAGGCAGAATGCTTTTTCAGACACTGGGCATCAGCAGTATAGAAGATCTTATTATTTTTATGAAGGATCATGATTTAAAACAATACGAAGGATTTGGCGATAATTCTTTAGAAAGAATTAACCGCTGCCTAAAGGAGCAAAGCAAGAATCATGGCTTATTCCTTCGTTATCAGGCCATCCCTTATGCTTTAGAAATTGCAGAAATCCTAAAAGAAAAAGACACTACCCTTCAAAAACTCCACTGGACAGGCGACTTAAGGCGCAAGGCAGCAACGATAAGGCGCATTGATTTTTTAGCCGTTTCTTTAGATAAGGCGGTGCTGTTTAATACTTTGCAAAGCTTATCGGAAGTAGAAGAAGTTATAAACCACCAAGGCGATCGCATGGAAGTGCGCTTGAAGTGGGGCATCCCGCTGACTTTGGAAGAAAAAGACTTTGAAATGGCATACTTTCACCATACGGGAGATGAAGACTACAGAAGTGCTTTTTATGAAGGACTTAGGGACAAAGGCTTTACCGTTGAAGGTTACCGAGTATTTGATCAAGAGAGGCGCCCGGTGGACATTTCACTTGAAGAAGATTTATACCGCCTTCAAGGATTACAGACGATGCCGCCAGCCTTAAGAGAAGGAACCACTTGGCTCTCAGAAAGCAAAACCCACACCCTTCCCAACCTCATTGAAGAGAAGGATATTCGGGGGATTCTCCATATCCATACCGGCTACAGCGATGGCAGAGTGAGCCTTGAAGATATGGTCAAAGAAGCCATCCTCTGGGGATACGAATACATCGGGATCAGTGACCACAGCCAATTGGCTTTTTATGCCGGTGGTTTAAAAGAAGATGAGCTATTAAGACAGATAGACCATATCAATGAATTACAGCTCAAATACCCCGAAATCTTAATCCTGAAGGGCATTGAGTCGGACATTCGACTGGATGGTACTTTAGATTATAGAGATGCAGTGTTAGAGCAGCTGGATTTTGTCGTGGCTTCTGCCCATACGGGGTTCCGTCGAACGAAGGAAGAGCAGACGGCCCGTTTTGTCCGTGCCATCGAAAACCCATACACCACAATGATGGGCCACTTAACGGGAAGGCTGTTATTACAAAGGGCCTCTTATCCACTTGATTTAGATCGTATTTTTGAAGCCTTACGGGATCATGGT
>CAYJGI010000050.1:316-711 GCA_964369705.1 uncultured bacterium | reverse complement strand
CACGCATTTACAAAAAATCAAACAAATGCGAATCCCCGTCAGTATCAATCCCGATGCCCACAGCCTCGACGGATTTTACAATACGGCCTACGGTGTGGACATGGCGCAGCGGGGAGGACTTCAGAAAGAAGACGTCTTTAATACCATGGGCAGACATGAAATGGCTGAGTATTTAAAGAAGAGGAGACAAAAATGACTCAAAAAGTAGCCCGTATTATAGAATACTTAGATACCCACTATATGGATGCTACCTGTAGTCTTAAATACGACAATGTATTGGAACTTACCATTGCCACCATATTAAGTGCTCAGTGTACCGATATTATGGTCAATCGTGTCACCCAAAAGCTTTTTCAAAAATACAAGACGCCTGAGGATTATTTGTCGGTACCGGT
>CAYJGI010000050.1:0-306 GCA_964369705.1 uncultured bacterium | reverse complement strand
ATTAAATCCATTGGTTTTTATATGAACAAAGCCAAGAATATTCAAGGAGCCTCCAGAGTTCTTATTGAGAATTTTGATGGACAAGTGCCTTCGACGTTAGAAGAACTCATCACCCTGCCCGGTGTGGGGCGCAAGACGGCCAATGTTGTCCTCGGTAATTATTTTAAGATTCCGGGAATGGTTGTTGACACCCATATTGGTCGCCTCAGCAGAAGACTGGGTCTAACAAAAGAAGAAAATCCGGAAAAAGTAGAACAAGATATGATGAAGAAGATTCCAAAAGATCGCTGGACACTTGTAGGTCAT
>CAYJGI010000049.1:8025-8495 GCA_964369705.1 uncultured bacterium | reverse complement strand
TTTCTCTCGTCCATGGTCTTATCTTTGTAGAGAGGAACAAAGACCATCTTTGTGCCATTTTTATCTGCCATAGCTTTTTGTTTTTTTATACTTCTCACATTTGTAATTGTTTTTCATACCCTAATATATTAAAGTATTGAGGAAAATAAGGGGACGTGTTATACTACTGAAGTAATGATTTTTTGTAATATATTGGAGGAATACAAATGATAGACTACACAAAAATTGTATCACCGATCGTCAAAGAGATGAAACCATCGGGGATTCGTAAATATTTTGGCATTATGGAAACCATGCCAAACGCCATATCTTTAGGCGTTGGAGAGCCTGATTTCATTACGCCACAGCATATTATGGATGCGGGTATTGCATCCTTAAAAGCAGGCAAAACTCAATACACAGCCAATAATGGCCTCATCACATTGCGTAAAGAAATCTCTGCCTATTTAGAAAAAGGATTTGGCATTGGT
>CAYJGI010000049.1:4114-8015 GCA_964369705.1 uncultured bacterium | reverse complement strand
CCCAGAAACAGAAATTGTCGCAACGGTGGGAGGCTCTGAAGCCATTGATCTTTGTATCCGTGCTTTTCTGTCGCCCGGTGACGAGTTTTTGATTCCTGAACCGACTTTTGTTTGTTATGCACCTCTAACCACCATTACGGGAGCAAAACCTGTTGCTGTAAAAACAACGAAGGAAAACAGTTTTAAAGTGATGGCAGAAGATATTAAAGCAGCCATTACACCTAAGACAAAACTCCTTCTTCTTTCTTACCCCAATAATCCTACGGGGGGTATCATGACCAGGGACGAGCTCCTTGAAGTTGCTAAAGTCTTAGAAGGTACCAATATTGTGGTGATTACCGATGAGATTTATGCAGAACTCACTTATGGACTTACCCACACTTCCTTTGCTTCATTACCGGGAATGAAAGAGCGTACCGTAGTCGTTAGCGGTTTTTCCAAGGCTTTTGCGATGACCGGTTGGAGGCTTGGCTATGTGTGCGGTCCTGAGGAACTGATACAGTACGTCGCAAGGATTCATCAGTATGCCTTGATGTGTGCATCTACCCCTGCCCAATACGCAGCCATTCAGGCCCTACAAAATGGCCAAAGTGATATTGCATTTATGCGGGAAAAATACAATGAACGTCGTATTTATTTATACGATAGGTTGACCACATTAGGATTTGATTGTTTTGAACCTCAGGGCGCCTTCTACATCTTCCCCGATGTGACAAAATTTGCAAAAGATGGTGTGGATTTTGTGGAAGCACTCTTAAAAGAGCAGGAAGTGGCCGTAGTGCCGGGAGAAGCCTTTGGCGATTCAGGCAAAAACCATATTCGTATCTCTTATGCGTATTCCATTGATCAACTGACAATCGCCATGGATCGTATCGAGCGATTCATTGCAACAAGATAAAAAATGGCAGTATCATAGAAAACCTGCCTAAAATAAAACTATGGAGGATTTTAGTATGAATTTTGTTTTAAGTATCATTATGATTTTAGTGTCTTTTGTTGGTGTGTTATTGGCGTACCGTTTTTTTGGCAAAGCCGGATTGTTTGTGTGGATTTCTTTTGCTATTGTGGTGGCCAATATTCAAGTATTAAAAAATGTGCACCTCTTAGGTGTTGTTATTACCTTAGGCAATGTTGTCTATGGCAGTATCTATTTGTGTACCGATATTTTATCGGAAAAATACGGTAAAAAAGATGCTACAAAGGCCGTTTGGATGGGTTTTTTTAGTATGATTTTTGCCACTCTATTGATGCAGATCGCCCTTTTCTTTACTCCCGATAGCAGCGATTTTGCCCATGGCGCTATGGAAACCCTCTTTAGTGTGATGCCGAGGGTCATGGTGGCAAGCCTTGCCGCCTACCTCATTAGCCAGAATATTGATGTATTCTTATATCACAAAATCAAAGAAAAATTCCCAGGGGATCGTTACCTCTTTATTCGCAATAACGGAAGCACCCTCATCAGCCAATTCATTGATAGTATCATCTTTGCTGTAGGCGCTTTTTATGGGTTTTATGATACCCCTATCCTAATAGACATTGTGATTACGACTTATTTAATGAAAGGTATTGTAGCTTTATTA
The DNA here is from genome assembly GCA_964369705.1 of uncultured bacterium. Classification (GTDB taxonomy): domain Bacteria; phylum Bacillota; class Tb-RUG-66; order Tb-RUG-66; family Tb-RUG-66; genus CAYJGI01. The sequence goes on along the minus strand of CAYJGI010000049.1, from coordinate 6,435 downwards.
GATACGCCTTTTATCTACATAGCAAAAAGAATAAAGCCGCCATCGGAAATAACGTCCATCGGTGACTGAAGGTAGAATCTCATAGAAAGAGGCCTTAGCCTCTTTTTCTTATTGTGCAATATTTTGAATCAATACAAATTTACGGAGTGAAAAGTCTCATGAAAAAATCCCCCAGTACAGTTACCCATATGACTTGGCCCATATTGATTGAAACGGCATTGCAAGTCATTATGCTGAATATTGAACAATTAATGCTGACACGCTATGCGGAAGAAGCAGTGGCGTCTGTCTCTAATGCGCTTCAGGTTCTTAATTTTTTGATTTTATTTTTTGCCGTTGTAGGCATTGCAACCACGATTTTTTTGACCCGTTATATTGCCGTAGGTAATCAAAAAACAGTCCATATTTTGTATTCTTTGGCTTTATTCTGCAATACCGTCGTAGGCCTTGTGGCCGCTGCTGTTCTTTTACTCTTTAGTCGCCAGATATTTGGATTGCTTAGTTTACCCGATGCCTATTTACAAAGCGCTGAGCTATACGTAAGATCCATTGGTATCTTCTTATTCTTACAAGCTTTGATTGTATCTTTTACGGCGATCTTTAGAGCCAACGCCATGATGAAAGTGACGATGCTTGTTACAGGCACCGTCTACGCCATTAAAATCCTATGCGATCTCATCTTAATTAATGGCCTGGGGCCTATCCCTGCTATGGGTGTGGCAGGTGCAGCCATTGGGATGAATGTCAGTAGGCTGATTGGCGTGATTCTGTACTTTTATTTATTCAAAAAACTTCTCATGGCCAAATTTTCATTCCGCCACTTAAGACCTTTTCCTTTTTCTTTACTCTTTGGGATTTTAAAGATTGGTGTGCCGGCAGGGGGGGAGAATATTTCTTATAATTTCTCACAGCTGGTTTTACAGTTCTTTATTAATACCTTTGGGTTTTATGCTATTGCGGTGAAGGGTTACATGAGTATTTTGGCTTATTTTTCTTATTTATTTACCATGTCCCTAAGTCAAGCCACCCAGATTGTAATCGGCTACAAAATCGCCGAAAATAAGCTTCAGGAAGCAAAGAAAGAGGCTTGGAAGTACTCCTTCTTAGCTCAAGGATCATCTGTACTCATGGCGACCCTCATGTGGCTCATGAGTGATTTTGTCGTTGGAATCTTTACGAAGGATCCCGCCATCTTAAGTCTCATTAAGACGGTGATGTTCGTCGATATTTTTTTAGAGTTTGGCCGTGCCGTCAATATGTCTTTGGTGCGCTACTTACAAGTGGCAGGAGATGTGCGTTTTACCGTTGATGTGGCCATTATATCCATGTGGGTTGTATCGGTGGGACTTGGATTTGTTCTGGGGGTTTATTTTGAGATGGGATTAGTGGGCATTTGGACTGCCATGGCCATCGATGAATGTATAAGAGCCGCCTTCTACAGCTATCGCTGGCAAAAAGAAAAATGGCATACAAAACTCTTATCAAAAAAGGAAGAAGAATAACGAAAGCGTTTTGACAAAATAACTGCTACTTGATATAATAATATCATAAGTATTACTTAATACATCTTGAAAGGCAGTGAGAAGATGAAGTGTCCAAACTGTGGAGCAAATACAAACCAGAACGAATGCCCGAAGTGTGGCGCATTTGTGCAGACGGGTCATACCTCTGCAGAGAGTGTCTTAAGTAGTCCCATTAGTGTGAAACAAAATCAACCAAAGAAAATTGTAAAATCTTCAATCGATTATGACAAAGCCCACAAAAAAGCACGAAAAAGGGGCGATACGTTTTATCGAAAAGCCGTTCTCGGTTACATTGGATTTTTTGTTTTTTTCATCACCATATTTTTTGTCCACACTTATTTATACAATATTGCACCTTCAGAGGAAGGGAATTTTGCACATACTGAAGTCATAGACTTGACAGAGATGACGTATCCTGAGATTAGCAAGTGGGCAGACTCAAGGCTTATTGACATCTATTTGAAGTATGAATACTCAGACAGTATCCCATCGGGTACCATCATAAGTCAGAGCGAAGAGGTGGGAGAAGTGATCCCTCGGGGCACTTTAATCACCATCGTTATGTCTAACGGTCCTGCTCCCGCTCCGTAGTCGAAACATAGGCGCCTTAACGAAAGGAAATCACAATGAAAAAAACACTGGCAATCTTCATGAGTATCTTAATGGTGGTCTTACTATCGGCCTGTAGCACAGCTTCAGTCCCTTCTTTAGAAACGGCGGAAGAAGCAGTCACAGAAGCCCTTACGGCCATTAAGAATATGGATATTGATACGATGAAAGCGTACTTCGAAGATGATT
>CAYJGI010000049.1:0-4104 GCA_964369705.1 uncultured bacterium | reverse complement strand
ATGTCGAGCTTTAATTTCACAGGAGACTCGGCAAGTGAAGAAGCTTCTGAGGAAATCATGGCTTTAATGACGGCCAATCTCACATTTCAGATTGTAGAATCCACTACGGGAGAGAATGAAGCCACCGTCAAAGTGGAAATGAGCAACGTCAATATGGCGGGGATTTTAGGTGATGTCTTATCGACAGTGATGGCAGATGCCTTTAGTAGCGTCTTTGGCGATGAAGAGCAATCGGAAGAAGCACTCAATCAACGAATCTTAGATCTCTTTACCCAGGGATTTAAAGAAAACAAAGATAATATTGTTACAAAGACGTTGGACATCTCTATGAATCTCAAAAACGGTCAGTGGAAAATCAATGCCAATGAGACACTTCTCGATGGAATGTTTGGAGGGCTCATCTCCTCCGCCGCTTCGTTGATGGATTTTGGTCAATAAATAGGAGGCGTTAAAATGGCAGAAAACAGGATTTTTAAGATGAAGTGGGCCGATATGTTACCACTGTACGTTGCAAAAGCAGAGAAGAAGGGACGCACCCCAGAAGAAGTGAGAGAAGTCATCTCGTGGCTTACGGGATATTCTGCAGAAGCCATTCAGCAAAAAGCAGAAGATGCCGTAGATTTAGAAACTTTCTTCACGCTGGCACCGGAACCTAACCCCAAGCGAGTGCTTATTACAGGCTCTATCTGCGGTGTGAAAATCAGCGAAATCGAAGATCCCATCATGAAAGAGGTCAGGTATATGGATAAGCTCATCGACGAACTCTCTAAAGGCAAAGATATGGATAAGATTCTTCGAAAATAAAACTAAAGACAAAACAAAATAAAAAAAGCCAATAGAAATCTTCATTGGCTTTTTTTTAATTGATTATTGATTTAGGATTGATTTTGGCGATTCGTTGATTTTACGATGCGGGACATGGCGGGAAGCAGTAGCATGGCTAGTAAAGTATTAATGGTTGCAATAAAGAGATTGAAAGGAATAATCCCCGGCAGCATGAGACTCTTGACGACTTCAAGGGGCATTCCCCAGAAGTAAGTCGTCACAACAAAATTAACGGGAATCATAATGGCAGTCCTTGCAAGGGCACTCAGAATGAGGATAACGAAGATATTGACGTTGCCTTTTTTCTTATGGTAAAAGTAGCTGGAGACAAGGACCATGGTACCACTTGCAACAACGTGCATCAAAAAGCCAATCATACCGCTACTGGCACTTATGGTAATGGCTTGGATAAAAGATGCAACAACAACGACAATGAGCCCAGGTATTGGGCCAAACATAAATCCTGCCAGAATCATGGGAATATCACCGGCATCATACTGTAAGAACGGCGCAGCGGGGACTAATGGGATCCCGATAGCCACGGTGATGTAGATGGCCACAACGCTTAGAGCAATGAGCAGGGCCAAGTAGCTGGTACGTTTGGTGGAAGAGATGTTTTTCAGTGCTAGATAGGGTCTTTCTTTGTTCATGTAGGTATAACCTCCTAAAAATAAAAAATGCTTTGGAATCATCATTCCAAAGCAAATAGATGCGCATAAAAAACGCTACCATTTTCTCTCATCCAGACTATACTGTCGGCCATGGAATCACACCATGTCAACCTGTTACGGCTCGCGGGCTAAGACTATACAGTCTATTACCGCCGGTCGGGAATTTCACCCTGCCCTGAAAATGAAGATTCAATTTTGTATAATTAGTATATCAAAAAATGAAATTTATGTCAAACATCATATTTTAAAACAAAAAATCCATACTAAATAAAAAAAGGAGGATGCCGATGGATCACACCACAGAACTCTATCAGAGTATTTACTTAGAAGCCGACTTAAGTGCTTCAATCATAGAAAGAATCATGCCAAAAACAGACGATACAAAGCTCCTATGGACACTGGAAAGTCATATAAGGGATTATGAAAGAATCAAAAACAGTGCAGAAAAAAACCTCTATAAACATCACTATCCTCCAAGGATTGTACCGGCGTCAAAAAGGCTAAAACAAGAAACAACTGTTTCCATTAAGACCATAGGCAATAAATCTTCGGAAAACTTAGCAAAAATCTTAGCCAATCAAAAAAACGAGATGATTCATACGTCTACCCAAAAACAAAGAAAACTAAAAAAAGCCGATGAAGAATCAAAAAAAACCATGGATTTTTTTATAGAAACGGAAAAAAACCATTTAAAACAGTACGAAAACTTCTTATCAACGTAAAAAAACTGGCAAAAGAAAGGGGCTTCATGATATAATAGGACAAAATTGCCACAAAACAGATTGATAAAAAAACGAAAGGTCCTTCCATGAAACGTCTCCTATTTTTATTATGCTTGATGGTTATAGTCCTTACGGGATGCAGTGAAGCCTCTGAAGATCCCATTCTCACCAGCACCGAGTATTTACCCATGGTCAAAGTAGGGGTTCTTACGGGAGGCATTGAAGAAATCTATGCATTTTCCACCTTCGAAAGCCATAATATCGTCCTCTACGATACTTACGAAGAAGCGGTAATGGGATTAAAAGAAGAAGACGTGAGTGCCATTCTTTCCGATACGAGAATCAACCAAATCACAGGAGAAGAAGAAGGCACCTTAAAGCAACTGGGAAATCCCCTTAAGGAGTATCCCATTGCAATGGCGGTAAAGCCCGATAACTTAGCTCTTTTTAATCAATTAAATGATTACCTATCCATCTATAAAGCCAATCAAGCCATACCGGATACGATTAAAGAATGGGAAGAAAATCGTGGCGTGATAGATACCATAGAAGGATGGGATAAGAGTAAAGGAACCCTCACCGTAGGCATTGATCCTCGCTATGGGCTACCATATGGAGATGTTGAAGACGGCGATTTTCTTGGATACGGTATAGAAATTGCCAGAGGATTTGGTGTTTATATGGATCGAGAAATTCAGTTTGTGACGATGGCAGAATCGGAATTTCATATTGCTTTAGCAGAAGGGACTGTGGATTTTGTCATCAATTTTGCCATCACCAATGATCGCAAGAAAGAGGTACTCTTTACGCGGAGTTACAGTGAATACATCATTGATACTTTGGCAAGGGACACAGGACTTCATACATCTTCTTAATTTATTAAAAAACCCTTAAGCTTAAGGGTTTTTTTATGTATATTTTTATTCTTTTTTTTCATACTAAACATGAAAAGAAAGGAAGTGTCTTATGAAAAAACGCTTAATACCCATATTGGTTTTTTTGATTTTTTTTACAGCTTGCAGCACGAATAGCGTAGATCCTATTGATGCATTATCAGAAGAGGTCAGTCATCTCAAAACATACATCATAGAGCTTCAAGCAAGCTTAGAAGAAAAAAACACCCAAATTATAATGTTATCCGGTAGAATCGATGAGCTGGAAGAACCCATCACCACGTCTACCAATCCCATTAGCGATGATACTTTAGGACCTTCGGGAGAACTAATGGCGCCGCTTCAAATTGCAGGCATAGGCCTTGGATATTCTAAGGACCTGGTAGAAACCATCATTGGCAGTGACTACAAAGAAGAGTCATGGGAATGGCTTGATGGTAAAAAACAAGATAAATGGGTCTACGATAAAGGCATTACTATTAAATTCTACGACGATTACGTACGATCCATACAAGTGTCAAAAATCGGCATTCACGTGGACAATGGTGTACAAGTGGGTGTAGATGCTTATTCTGCGGATATGCTCTGTACAGAACGCAATTTTGAGCCTTATATCGCCTCTTACAATGGCACAGAGGGGATTATTCCCGGTTGGTACGAAAGTGATAACGACGAACTGCTCATTTTAGTGTATAATGAAGATGGTGATCGATACAATACGGGACTGGATTCTAAGAGCAGCAGCCTTTTTATTACCGGTTACGAATTAGAATACCTAAGCAATTATCGATAATAGCTGGTGAAAAAAAGACGATTACATCGTCTTTTTTCTTTTCTTTATATAAAAAAAGGTGTATAATAAACCGTTAGTATTTTATTACCTTAAAAAATATAAAAAAGTTGAGGACTCTATTTTGATTAGACAAGATATAAGAAACATTGCAATCATTGCCCACGTAGACCACGGTAAAACCACTTTGGTCGATGAAATGC
>CAYJGI010000048.1:0-8579 GCA_964369705.1 uncultured bacterium | reverse complement strand
CTGTAGGGTTTGTTGTAATTTTTTGATCGAGCGATTATACTTCGATAATACAGTTGAGAGGTTGAGGTCGAGAAATTTTGCGATTTCTCTGAATTTAAGCCCCGTCACACTGTGCAAAATCACAATTTCTCTGCACTCTTGATCTAAGGTATTAAGGGCAGTTTGTAGGACGATATTTTCAATCACCTGTTTATCAAACTGCTTTTCCACTGGGATATTCTCAAGATCCATGTCACTGGGAGCTTCTGTTTTTTTTCTCAGTTTCATGAGGGAGAGGTTTTTCGCAATGGTAAACACCCAAGCCATGGGTTTTTTGTTGCTTTTATAATTGGATGCATTTTCTCTCATTTTGATATAGGTATCGTGTAAGATATCCTCTGTATCTTGTGGATTTTTTAAATAAGACAAAATGTATCCGTATAAAGCGTATTGAGTACAGTAATAAAACTCTTTAAATACCGCTTCATTGCCTTTGCCTATTTCAATGATGTCTTCATCTGTGATCAGGTCAATATTACTTCTCTTAGAGATACTTTCCTGAATTATGGCCATTAAATTCAGCATTGTTTGCTTCCTTTCTACTTCAATAATGCGTGAAGGTGGGTTTTTATTGCATACATTAAAAAAAAATTTAAATTTTTATCATATTTATTATAACGGAATGCCTCTTATTAGGCAAGAAAAGGGCAAGATGCAAAAAAAGCTGTGAATTATCACAGCTTTTTTGATGTTTATTTCAACAGATAAGGGTATGCTTGTATCTCTTCTAAAATCGCTTTTAAAGCATGGTAGTATTCCTCTGCTTTTTGTTCGTCACCTCTTTGAAGGGCATTATACCGAAGGGCAACCATGGCATAGGCTTGTCCTGAGCGATAGCCGGTATAGCCTTGGGTTTCGTAGGCTTTATGGGCCATGCTTTCGCCTTCTTCATAAAGTCCCATGGTCGTATACGCCTTAGAAGCTGCCGCTTCTGCCTTGCCAAGCTCAATCTTATTGCCGGTGGCTTCGTTGCTTTCTTTGGATTTTTCGTACCACTTGAGTGCTTCTTCCGGCTTCGTCATGCAAAGAACCTCTGCCATATTGGTGTAGAGTTTTCCGGCATAGGAGTGAAGCTCATAATCCCTCATCAGCTCAATGCCACGCTCGTAGATCAGTGCGCCTTTATCGTACATCTCTTGAAAACGATAAATATGTCCCTTGATCCTGAGAAGTTCAATGGTGTGGGCTAAGGAGTTTGATTCTTTTTCTAACATTTCGTTCACCAAGACTAACGACTCCTCAAAACCACCTTGTACGAACAAGAGGTCGGCATACTTGAGTGCCACTTGATCATAAATCTGATGGGGCACCGTCCCTTGAATGAGGTCCATCTCATCGAGTAATGAGCGGTACGCCTTCATGCTCTCGGGGATATGTCCCTGAAGATGTCTAATCTGTATGATTAAGTATCGATACATATAATACCAGATCCCCAGGTCTTCCTTCGTTACTTCATAGTCCTCTGATAATTGGTAAGCTTTACTCAGTTGTCCGCCACGGCGATCGAACACCATCGACATATAGACGGCTATGGCCGATAAGTGGCGATTCTCATGACCCACGTAAGCCTTAAGCATCTGATAAAGTTCGTTCCAATAGCCGGCATTGGCGTAGTAGTCAATCTCTTGTATCACGTTCTCAAGAAGTGTTTTGTTGTTAAGATAACCGGGGTTTACTAATACTTCATCTAAAGTCGAAGCTAAGTATGTAAAAGAAGCGCCCTCTTGCCCTTCGCCGATACACGCCAAAATTGCATTAATGCCCTCTTCTTTTTGTGCGGCACTCATCTGCCCTAGTAGGTGTAGGCGAACGCTCTCATCGACTTTCATGAGGCCCCGTCTTTCGTCTATTACGAGAATAATCGATCTTTCAAAGAGATTCTCCAGTTCTTCACTGTTGTAGACGACATTTTGTTTTTTTAATAAATCTAAAGCAAATCGCTTATCAAAGCTTCTTGGCATGGATAAGACTTTGATGGCCAGTTTTTCTTTCTGGCTTAAGTGGCGAATGTATCGATCAATGATTTTTTCCCCTTGTTTTAACGAGTCTAAGTCAAAGGATTCTCCATTATTCTTGTCATCTTCGTACATATCAACGCACATATCCAAAAACAGCGGTACGCCCCCTGATTTTTCTGTAATAACATCAATGATTTCTTCATCTTCAATGGGTACTTGAGATAAAAACCACTGGCAGTCTTCCGTGGATAGGTTTTCTAAAAAGTGCTGATTAAGGTAAGGTGCCCAATCCTCATCTTCTCGATCCCAGCGTAACTTATCCCTCGTTGCAATGATTAAGCGTAGGCTACTGGAAGATGCAAAAAGTTCCTTAAGCCATTCCTCATTGGTGGTGGAAGGCGTTGCGGCAATGGTGCGTGCCAGAAGGCTCTCATAGGAATCTAAGAATATAACGTGCTTAATGCCCTTATCATCGGCATTCGTAATACAGATTCCAAGGTAATAGGGAAGCCGTTCAAAAATCTCAAATTCGTTGAGGGTGGCAATCTCAGCAATTTCGTCTTTATATTTTACTTGTATTCTTTTATCTTTAATAAAAGAAATACACTTCCCCACAAGGGCTGTAGGAATGGATGCGGAAGCCGTGCCGATACTGATGGCTTCGTTGATAATACCCATAACGTTATCACTTAAGTTGTTGGCTTTGCTGACAATCTCTTCCGGCGAGATTTTTGCTTTGGCATAATATTGTACCAGGGCATATTCAAAAAGCCCAGGATCGCCCTTAAGACCATTACAAATCGTCATCAAAATATTCATGGGATTTGCGAATTCATAGGCATCTAAGCTGACAAAGATGGTATTGACTTCTTTGACATCTTTGAGTCCCATATAGACATTGTCCGATTCTAAATAAAGCTTCTTTAACAGACCGCTTTTGCCTATCCCGCCTTTACCGTAGTATGTAATCACTTCAAGGGGTTTTTCGTGGAAGGCTAACACACTGTTCTTAAAAACGGTGCGGGGCTCTTCTCGATCGGTGAAAATCTTAGAAGCTTTAAAACTCTTATTACTTTTTGCGAATTTACTCTTAAGCATATGAATCCTCCCATACTCAAAATCATACCACTGAATGGCTCTCATCAACGATTATATCGCAAAAATCAATTGTTTTCAATTTTATGACAAGATTTTACATAACTTTTTATAAGTTAAAAACAGTAACAGCAGTAAAAGTCCCCATTGCAATTTCTCATTTTTCATGAGGATCTTCGTCTCTTTAGTGGGTAGCGTGAGACCTTTATGTGAGGCTTCTTTTATTTAGTTACTCTTTCGGTAGCCTGATCGTAAGGATCACGTCTCTACCACCTGTAAGTTCCATGGTTCCGCCGTAGGATTCGACTTTTTGTCTAAGGCCTGAGAGACCGCCACCTTCTTTGATGTGGTTTTGATGATTATTGTTGTGATTTTTTATCGTAGTGATGAAGCCGTTTTCATGCTCTGTTATGGTAATAAAAAGGTCCTTAACTTTACCGTGATAGACCGCATTTTTCATCATTTCATTAATGGCCAGTAGATTCAGCTGTTCTTTTCTTTTTTCTTTAGGGAGATTCCCATCTATATGGAGTGTACAAGAGAGGCGTTTTGAGAGGTCCTTAATGGATTCCATCGTCAAGCGATGGGCTATCTGATGATGGGAGATGGGATCTATCACACGACTAAAATCACTCCAGAGGTCTTGATAATCGGTAGAAGACCCTTCTAATTCTGTCTTCGTTAATGTTAGGAGGCTTCCGAAGTCATCGTGAAATTTAATCTTGGTATCTAAAGCCACTTCTTCTTCTATTTTTTCTGCCATGGTTTCTTGCATTTTTTTTAGTTTATCTTGTTGAGCCCTGAGCATTTCGTTCGTTTTTTCTATCGTCTTTGATAGTTGATAGAATTCTGTAATATTCATGGCTTTGATTTGGTAGTAGGGCGCACCGTCCATGGTATAGCGATTCTTAAAGAACTGCCACACGGTACCACCTGGTAATGCAAAAGCAGGAGACTCTCCCCCAAAGACACACAAATCCCGATCGGATAAATCAACAATCTCTTGCCATAGTGCTAAGCCATTAAAGAGCTCTTTGTTCGTTAGCTTCTTTACCACTTTATGGATCACTCGATTGGATAAGTAGAGTTCTCCCTGAGAAGACATAAATAATAATCCTTCCGGTAAATTCTCAATGGCATCTTTAATCGATAGATGGTTCAGTGATTGTCTATGATATCGGTACACTTGAACCATAGAAAACACCATAAAGCCAATACAAAAAAGTGAAAATAGCGTAGAAAATAGCGTAGGAATATCATGAAAAAACAATCCAATGGCAGAAAGCTCAAAATCATAGTTGGGGCGGTAATACCGCTCAAGCTCTAAAAAAGCAGATCCATTCAAAAACAAAATACTAAGAAGTAGTCCATAGCATGTAAGGACTCTTTTGTTTTTTCTTGTTTTCCATTCTATGATGAGTCCAATCACTAATAAAGAAAAAGCAATCGTCATAAGGGCTAAGAGGTACCCTCTGCTTTTGTCCGTTAATAACGAAATCAACATTTCCTTCTCCTTTCCCTCGCCCCTTTTTATACATAGGGATAGTTAAGGGCGATATAATAGCCCTCTTCACCTTTATCGACAGTGATGATAGCGCCCATCTTTCTTAATTGCTCCTCTTTGAATTGGGAGAGGGCACCCAAGTCATCATGGTCTTTCCCTGCAGTTTGGATCACAAAATGAGATCGATCGCCCTCAACTCGGTATGTAATCAATACCGCTTTAGACTTAAGGCTTGTTTTTTCCATCACTTCAATAAAAAAATCATAGATAAGGATGCCCTGATTCACGTTTATTTTGATTTTGTCTACGGTATGAAAGGTACAATCGATGTTTAATATACGTAAAACCTGAAAAGCTTCATGGAAAAAGCGTACCATTTCTTCTGCTATGAGCCCTTCTCCCCTCTCTGCCATGAGTAAGAGGTTGGTTTTTCTTTTGATGAATACCGATATGAGTGCGATTTCGATTAAAGTTCTTCGCCGTTCTTCTAAGGGTGCAGACTTACCTGCTTCGATGATGTCATGAATTCGATCGTAATGAAGTCTGGTTTCTTTCAGAATCCCGTCATAGAGACGGTTTTGTTTTTCGACCTTTAAGCTTCTTTCTTGCTCTTTATTTTGTTTTTCTAATAATTCGATTTCTTTATATAGATTGTTTTGAAGGATTTCTAATTCTTCAATCATGACTTTGATTGCTGTAATATCGCTACTCCAGATTACGTATCCGCCTATGATGTCTTTCATGTGGTGTAGCTTATTTTGATCTCTTTCTATGGTTCTATGGTCTTTTAATTGATGAAAGGAGATGTCTTCCCTGGGCACAGCATTGTTAGAACTGTACACGAACCTCCCCTCACTGGTAAGAATATGGGCCCCTAAGTCACTGGTAGTAAAAAAACCATAATGATTCATGTTGGAGTGAATGAGTTTTGTCTGAATACAGCTCTCCCAAAAAAGTATACACACTACGCAGGTAAAGAGGGTCATATCCAAAAAATACTTCGTCCAGCTACTGTCAATGGTGTAAACCACCATATAAACAAAACCCAGTAGCAAGATAGCAGAAGGAAGTTTTGGCGCTTTCTTTGCTTTTGCCAGTTGTTTGAATTTTCGAATCAGTGTGGAGATCATGAGACCAATCAAAACAAGAATATAGACCACCGTGCAATAGTAGACAATATTGTATCCATAGTCCTGCATAATGTTTCTCTCATATAAAAGGGTAAAACTCAGTTCATGGTAATCATTGGTCAGGATAAGTAGCAAGAGCAGCGTGGCGGGAATGAGTAACAAGTACCATTTTTTATTAATTCTATAATCTTCATCTTCATTGACGCAGAGTGCAATATAAAGCGACATCAGTGCAATTACAATCATAGGCACATAATACAAATACCGTACAAAACGATCTTCTATCACTAAATATATAAAAGCACGCCACTTAACGGAGCGAATAATCACCCAAAAGAGCATACTACTGCCTAAAACCATTAGGTAGATTCGAACATGGCTTTGCATGATGCGATGGTAAAGACTCATCATCCAGTAGATGATGATTGCCACATAGATGGCAATGGATACAAAAAAACCAAAGGCATTTAGGAGCGTTGCTTCAGGAATATTGCGATACCATGCGTAAGATAATTCAGCGAGGAGCAATAAAAAAAGAACATTGGCTAACTTGATTACGTTTTGTTTTACCATTTTATCCCCCCATTTTTTAGTGAAATCATCACATCTGAATATCTAAAAGTTCTTAAAGTATAACGATTATTCCTAAAGAAGTCAATCTTCTCATCCCAATAAAAAGCATTAAAAAAACCGAAGGCACCTAGTAGGCATCCTTCGGTTTTAAATGATTCTCTTGCCATCCCTTAGGATGGGCGTGTTATGCTGTGACTTCTTACTTTTTTCCTTTTTTTATTATTCTACGTTATATACGGAATCAGTGGTGAATTTTTTTCCTAGGCTGTCGGTTACAACGCATTGCAAGTGGTTAAATTTGCTGTATAAATTATATGAAACGGTAACAGTGGCTGTATTCTCTCCGGAATAATCACCTGCATATTCGCCGGTAAGAGAGGATATGCTAATCCATGTTCTATCATCCATAGATACCTGCCAATTGTAAGTATATGGCCCAATACCGCCACTGACTGTGGCTGTGGCTACGATGTCATCGCCCATGTATCTTGTCGCTTCCGTAATCGTGGCCTCGAGGGGCTCCGGTACACCTTTCACGGTGACAGAATTGGTGTATACCGTATCTCCTAAAGAGTCGGTACGGCGCAGCGCATAATCTCATTACTTGCTACGGTAGCCGTATAGGATAGATCGGCACTGGTTGCACCTACTAAGTCTGTAAGGAGAGCACTTAAAGGCGCAATATCACCCCATGTTCTACCTCTATCACTGCTATACTGCCAATTGAATGTATAAGGCGCTTTGCCACCCTGTACTCTGGTAGAGAATCGAACAACTTCCGGTGAAGCGGTCATTTGATAATCCGTGGGCTGTGTCATTATTTCGAGTTTTTCTGTAACGATTTCATCTTGCTTCACTGTTAGCATCGCTTCATCGGAAACCACTTCATAATTGTGGCTATCGCTAACCACACAGCGAACCAACATATCCACCATGGCAGAGCGGAGGATTAGCGTATTGGTATTCACTCCACTGACATTACTTTGATTCGTGAAATCTACCCATGTATCTCCAGACTTTACTTGCCACTGATAATTGTAAGGCTCTTCACCGTCCATGACCGTAACAGCAAAAAGTGCACTTTCGTATTTTTTTACCTCTACATCGGCAGGCTGTTGATCTACTTTAAAATCGCTGCTTTCTAAGGTGAGGCTGAATTTAACACGGCTACCTTCATCCATCATTCGTGTTAAGATGGCCGCCACTTCACTACGCTTAATGGTGGTGTTAGGCTTCGTACTTCTTGCGCTGTCACTACCGGCTACAACGCCTGCACGATAGAGCATGTAGATCTCATCTGCGTACATGTGGCTCATGGATACATCGGGGATGGCATTGTCATCTACCGTATTCATAGGGCTAAACTCTGACAGTGGAAGTGCTCTGGCGAAAATATCCATATACTCTCCACGGGTGATTTTTTCGCTCCAATCGTAGTTTTTGGTAATAATGCCTTGCTCTTTGGCATAATTCACAAAAGGCATATACCAGGGAGATCCCGGCGCAAGGGTGACCTCACCATCGGCATCTAATTGGTGCATGGCAGCGGCAAGCTTTACCGCTTCTGCCACAGTAAGCTCCGCATTCGGTGCATAGGTCGTAGGGCTTGTACCGTTGACTAAATTACTCTGTACTGCATACAAGACGTCCTCGTAAAACCAATCGGTCGTCTTAACATCCACAAAGGCAAGACCTGCTGCCACCGTGGTGATGGTAAAGACAATTACCAGTAAGATCGCAGTAAATAATTGTAATAACGATTTTTTCATCTTTGTTTCCTCCTTGGGTTTTGTCATTTTAATCTCACAAATAAAGGTTCATTATATAGATACAGTATACCGACTTTTATAACCCGATTGAATGTGCCATATGGCACATTTATAAAAAAAAGAACTCCTATACGATTGAAAGCATAGGGGTTCTTTGCGTTTTGATTTGGTTTATTGAATTTTGTTCCGTATTCCAATGGAACCTGTAAAAACGCCACTGCTCATTTTAATGATTGCTAGAAAAAACACCAAGCCCCTTGATGAATATACCATTTTGAATATAATCAAAAGAGCCTTCATACGTAGTCCCGTCAACAGTTAGGGAGAAGACGCCTCCTTCTACGGTGTAAGTGCCTTCCATGGCACTACCGTTCATTGTAAGGGTTGCCACTCCGGTGCTGTCGGTGATTAAAGAGTATCCTTTTTCTGATTCATTCCAGGTCCCGACAAAGAGATCATCGATGGGATCGGGTTCATTAATCACAATTTCTATTGTACCGCGATAAAACTC
>CAYJGI010000047.1:0-8793 GCA_964369705.1 uncultured bacterium | reverse complement strand
TTGGATCACTCTTTGAATGCTATGGGCGGCAATGGTGGCGGCATCAACGACGGTGGGCACTCCGATACAGATGACGGGAATCCCAAGGGTATCGCTTGAGAGTTCTGGACGATTATTGCCCACGCCGGCCCCCGGCGAAATCCCCGTATCGGTCAGCTGCACCGGCGTCATTAAGCGGCTCATGCAACGACTGGCTAAAGCATCAATAAAAATAACGGCTTTTGGTTTGACATGTTTTAAAATTCCTGTTACAATTTCTTTAGTTTCTATCCCTGTAGATCCAAGCACCCCCGGTGCAATGGCTGCTACAGGCGAAAATCCCTTTGATAGATAGCCTTCTTTATCAAGATGGCGGGTCACTAAGGCGTGTTCAGCGGCGAGGGGGCCCAGACTATCGGCGGTTATTTTTGGGTTACCTAATCCTACAATGAGGATGGTTTCGCCATCTTCTATACTGTTTTTTTTCATTAGAGTCCTAAGCTCTTTGGATAAAGTAACCATAACGCGGGTCAAAAAGTCAGTGTCTCTGTTCCAAAACTCATTGCTTTCTATGGTAATGTAGCGACCCTTTTTGCGGGATGTAAGTTTGATACCCTCTTCACTCAATACTTGCACACTGGTAATCGTCATATTGTCTATCGTTTTTTGGGTGGTTTTGATCCCCGGGATTTTGGTGGTATACCCATTGTCCGTAAACACATCGGCTTCAATGGCTAAATCTGTGCGAAAATTTTTCATATTTTCTCCAATTCTCATTGCTTTTCTAAAAAGAATAGTGTATACTACTATAGTTACCAAAATATTTAATATTTATCATGTTAATTTGCATGAAAGTGATTCTATAATCATTTTTAAGGAGGTGTAGGAAAGTGCCAAATATTAAGTCCGCAATCAAAAGAGTTGAATTAAGCGAAAAGAGAAGACTCAGAAATAAAATGATGACATCTAGACTAAAGACTGTGATCAAAAAATTCCAAGCTTCCTTAGTTGAGGGCAACAAAGAGGTGGCCGAAGTGAACCTCAATCAAGCCATCAAAGCCATCGATATGGCTTGCACAAAAGGCATCTTAAAGAAGAACACGGCTTCTCGCAGAAAGTCTGTCCTTCAGAACAACTTTAACAGAACCTTTAGTGCCTAATCTATACCAATCAAAAAAGACTTCTTATGATAAGAAGTCTTTTTTTTATGTTTTTTTCTATTCTTTATTTAAAGAAATAACGGAAAACCCTTCAGTATAACAATGTATACGGCGACAGCCAAAAGGATGAAGGCAATCATGAGCAACAAGAACCCAAGACCTTTTTTGCGTTTTTGAAAACTCTCCACTGCAAGGAGTAGCTCGACAATTGCCAAAAAAAAGAACATAAGAGGTACGGAGATCGTGTCTGCCACCATATCGGTGATAGATAAAACAGCAAACACAAAAGTAAGGATCATACTTATAGTTTTTATAAATTTCATACTTTACTCCTAAGTGCGATTAGAGGGATTATGAGCGCAATGGATGATTTCACCCACCAATAAATAAAGCCCCATCTCGTCTTTTACTCGACCTGTCTTAATGGCATGATCTGTGGTCAGTATTCTTTCGTTTAGTTTTTTTACGTTTTCCATGGTGAAGTAAGGTGTCAGTTTAAGTGTTTTTTCGATGGTAAAAGGTTTTTGTTTCAATAGAGTTGCCGCTTCTCTTGGCGAAGTCCCTTCGTAGGGTTTGACGAAGGAAATCAGGCGCAGTTGCCATGATAACGCCGCAATGATAGCGATAGGCTCTCCCCCTGTTTGCAATAAGTCTTGCACCATGGTAAGGGCTTCTTTTTTTTGCCCTTGTAGGGCTTTTTGTAAGAATAAGAACACGTCTTCATGAAGGGCTCTTGGAAGAATCGCTTCTACGTGTCGGTAGCCGATTTTTTGATCTTGACCCATGTGGGCGATGAGCTTATCGCACTCATTTTTCATCGTATTAAGATCCCTTGGCGTATTGTCCAGTAAGTATTCCAAGGCCTTCGGATGGGGGTATTTGCCGTACTTTTCTAAGTAACTCCTCGTCCAAATCTCCTTCTCCCTCACCGTTACTTCAGGAAAATGAATGGCACCTTCCTCTTTGAGGAGAAACTTGTAGCTTTTTTTTCTTTTATCGGGTTCTTTATTGATTTGGGCAATCAAAGTACTGTGATCTGCGATCTGCCGAACAAAATCTTCCGGAATATCTTCCCGCTCAAAAAAAAGCTCAGCATCTTTCATATAGACGACTTTACGGGGACTGAGTAAAGGAATGGCATTCAAAAAATCCATCACTTCTTCCATGCTCGCTGTGCCACTCACCTTCAAAAAATCCATAGATTCTTCTACGATGGCCTTTTCTTTGAGCCTTTTTGCACAAAAATCCATAAGGTAGGTTTCTTTGCCATAGAACAAATAAAAAGTCTTCATCGTATCTTGCGATATTTTATTGATAGATGTGGCAAAAGTATATCCCATGATAAAGCTCCTTACTCAATATGGCGTAGCGGATTTTGGCCATCACCCACATAAACAATCGTTCCTTCGTCGTACGTCGTTAATACGGTAATTCCGTAGGCTTCAAGGAGAGGCACCAATGTGGCCCGAGGCAATCCATAGTGGTTATTGCCATAGCTAATGATGGCGTGGCGGACTTCAATCGTACGAAGAAGTCTCTCCACCGATTCGTTCTGATCGCCGTGGTGTGGCATGACTATTATATCATAATCTATGGAATCGTCAAAATCAAAATCCGTAGCATCGCCCGTCAATAAGATACGATATATCCCATAGGCAATAGAGAAAACAATGCTATTCTCATTATCACTCTTATGGGTGGTGTCCACGGGGTTCAGTACTTTCATGGTAAGATCGCCGTGGACAATGTCATCTCCCCTCTTAAGATACGTGACATCGTACCCAAGGCCAAGATACCAGTTGCCATAATGGATGTAATCTTCCACCTCTGGAAGATAGATCCCTTTCACTTCAAAGTGACTGAGAAGTGCCATGAGGCCACCATCGTGGTCGCTGTCTCCGTGGCTGATGACAACGCCCTCTATGCTTGTTACGTTAAGGCTACTTAGGTAAGGGATCAGGGCTTCTTTTGCTTCTTCTTCCGTTCCCGTATCAATCACAAAACACGCACCATCTATCAAGACGACTTGTGAGAGGCCTTGCCCCACATCAACGGTGGCAAAACCAAAATCTTCCCCCATTACCTCCTTTTGTCCCATGGGAGGAATAAGGGCTGCGATTAAAATCGTGCAAAAAAGTACAAAAGCAATCAAAAGGGGGATTGTACGTTTTTTCTTCCTTATTATAGGTAATAGAATGAGCATCCCATAAAAAAGAATCAACAAAACATCGGGAATGGGTGATGTATCCATCACAGCACCGGGAAGATTGGCAAAAAAACGCAATACCACTTCAAGAAGGCGGTACGCCGTCGTATACAAGACATCAAACACAATAACAAAGGGATCAAAGATCCAAAAGACCAGCCAGAAAAGGGCACCGATCATAACAATAAAACTGCCTAAAGCCACTGCAATGACATTGGAGAACACAAAATAAGGATAAAAATGGCCAAAAGTGTCCATCTGAAGGGGTAAAGTAGCAAAATTAACGGCAAGGGTAATAAGAATTGGCGACAAGTATCGGAGGCGATACGTCCCCAGGAGTTTTTTGTCTAGTATTAAGATAATGCCCAGCATACAAATAAAAGTCAGCTGATACTCCAGCAAGAAGAATTCCAAAGGGTTGATGATTAAGATGATAAAAGAAGCAAGGGCTAAAGATTCGGTCATCCTGCCATCTTCATGAAAAAGCCTTCCATAAGCCACCACCAAAGCCATAATCGCAGCTCTCACCACGCTATCCCGTGCGCCTGTCATGAGGACATAACCAAAAAGCAAAAGGCCATAACTCAGTATGATCAACCTTTTGTGGGGGCCTAAGAGTTTTTTGAGTACGAAGAAGAAGATGGCAGACAGTATCCCAATATGGAGTCCCGAGATGGCTAGAAGATGGTACGTGGCCGTATTCTCAAAAAGGGCCTCCGTCTCCTTTGATAATTCATCTCGATCTCCTAATAGAATGGCTTTTATAACGGCTTTTTCGTCGTTACTTGAGTAGGGTCCTCTATCAATGGCATCGGTGATTTGTGATTTGATATCGTTTAAGAAGGCGTTAAGACCGGTGGGCTTTTCAGTGATTGTATATGCCCCTTGATCGATGGTGATGGCGCCGATGTACCTTTTTTTGTACAGGTAATCGCCATAATCAAAATCTCTGGTATAATTAAGTTCCGAAGTAGCGAATACTTCACCTTCTACCGTAATCTTCGTCCCCTTCTCTATGGCCGTGCCACCTCTTTCGCTGATGTAGAGAAGCCCTCCTTCTACTGCTAGCGTGTGTGTTCCATAGTAAGCATTCACAGTGCTTTTTGTAATAGTACCCTGAAGGGTATAGTAGCCAGGCGTCATCGGTTCGTTCAGTCGTATGAAGGTAAGAATCATGCCAAATAAAGAAAGGGCCAATAAAATCCACACTTTTTGGGAATTTTTTCCCTTTGTGATCAAAATAATAACACCCACAACCAAAAAACAGGCCAAAAACCAAACAATAGAAACCCCCGGTAGAAAGAGGCTTCCCATCAGGATCCCAAGGAGAAACATGGCATGAAGCTTATAAAGAGTGAGGGGTCTTTTCATGGTTTTTCACCTTTCTTTGTAAGAGAATGATCAAAAAACGAAATTTTAGAAAACACGTACTAAAGAGTTCATTTTGTGGATAGAATGTGATAGAATAAAACAAATCACCATCATGTTTTCCATACTACCCATAAAGGAGGGTTCAAAAAATGAAAGAAGTTTGCTTTATAGATATTTCTAAAGAAATTGTTAAAGGCATCGATGATGGTAAAGCCGTTATCGGTACAACCGATGAGAATGGCAACCATGATTTAATGACCATCGGCTGGGGTGCTATTGGTTTGCTGTGGAAAAGACCCACCCTTATGCTCTTTGTGAGAGAGTCTCGCCACACAAGAAAAAACATGGACGAAACAGGAATCTGCTCCATTGCCGTTGCGAAAGAAGGCTTTGGAAAAGCCTTTGGCATCTGCGGATCCAAGTCCGGTCGAGATACCGATAAGTATGAAGAATGCGGTCTAACCTACGTCAAAGGTCCTACAATGAACGTGCCTTTCGTAGAAGAGTTCGACTACCATGTAGAAGGCAAGATTATGAGCCGCCACTTCTTAGAAGAAAAAGACATCCCCGAAGACGTCTTGGAAGAATTCTACACGAAGGGTGATTACCACTTCTTATATACTGTAGAGATTCTGAACGCTTACGAAAAGTAATTCTACTAAAAATATATATAAAAAATCGACATGGTACAAAATACGATGTCGATTTTTTTGTGTTTAATATCCGGCAAAAGCCCCTTAATATAGGATTTACTTTATCTTGATCGGTAGATTGAAGAATAGGAAGTACGTGTAACACGCCTTCTTCTGTCTTCGATCATTGGCTTTTTTCACGAGTACTCTGTGACCGGAAAATATGGTAAGGTAGAGTGGTTCTTACTATTTTTTTAATTCTTTGACTTCATCGGAAATGCGTTTTGGTTTTGTGGCAATGCGCTTAGGCAGTTTTTTGAAGAAGGAGGCAATGTCTTTTTTGAGTTCTTTCGTCATTCGGCTGGGTTTTGTGAGGATACGCTCCACAAAATCTGACTTATATTCTTGCAGTAGTACCTCTTTATCCATCTCCACTTTCGTATGGCACTTTGTACACGTCACCGACTTCATGTAGTCGCTGGCGTATTCGATTTTGTGGGAGGTTTCTTCATTACAGGTTTCGCAGTAGAGCTCCGTTACGTACGTCTTCATCTTATGCTCTCCCTTCAATCATGGCTTCTTGTTTTTTTCTTAATTCGTACTTCTTTGCCGCCTTATGATGCTCTACCATGGCTTCCGTAATCATCGTTCCCTTGGGGATTGCCACTTTAGCTTTCATATGATGATCAAAAAGGCCGATGGGGATATGTCCCCCCGCCTTTGCTTCTTCGTACGTCTCAATGGTACCGTATACCGTGTATTCTCCAATCTCATCGAAGGATTCGCCTGCTTTCATGTCTTTTTTTGCCACGGCGACCGTCTCTGCCGTAGGCTGAATTCCCTTGGGGCAGATGGTGGCTTCTCCATAGAAAAAAGCCTTGGCAATGGTAATCGGTGTCTCCAAAGCCGTCAAGTGGTACGGACGATAGAGAACGTAGTTGGGTCCTTCTCCCATGCTGAGGTAGCGGAGGGTCTCCTTGGTGTAGCGCTCTTCCGATGTGACAATGGCAAAAACCCCCGGTGCCACGCCTTTTGCAAAATCGACAACGCCATAGCCATTTAAGATTCCGCCTTCTGTCTTTAGGGCGTAGTATTGTAATAAATCTTCCACACCGCTGGTAACGCCGTGCATGCCCCTGATATCGGGGCAAAATCCCGTGGCATTGGCCACGGCGCACATCTCAATCATCGTTTTCGTTCCATCGACGAAGCTTGCCAGCATTTTGGGTTTTGTCCCTTTTTTCTTGCCTTCTTCGATGAGTTCATCGGGAATGGCGTCTACCCTTAGGGGATTGTTTTTTCCTTTGCCTAAGACGAGGGTCTTAAGGCCCATGGCCTCTGCAAAGTAGTATAACTCCATAAGAGCTCCCGGCTCATCCCCCGCAGATCCCGTGTATATCACGTTCTTTTTTTTCGCCAGATCCATTAAATAGTTGCCAAAGACGACGTCGGCTTCTACATTGAGGTTGACTAAGTGGATTTCGTTTTGTAGTGTTTTTTCTCCGAGGACGGCGCCCACTTCCACAATACCGGTGGCATCCACCATCACGTCAATTCCCTCGCACTCCGGTAAGATCTCATAATCTTCAATGAGGGCGATTTTTCCGTTTTTGACGATATTGTCGGCTTCATCTGCACTCTTTGCATAGAGAAGCCTTTCTGAATCAATTCCGCATCTTAAAGCCACTTCCCTTGCTTTTTCGATGTGGTGACTGCAAATATAAGGAATGTCGTACCCGGGGATATGGGCCATCTGAGAGAGCATCGCTGTCCCCATTTGGCCTGTGCCCACGAGGCCGACTTTGATTTTTTTGTTTTGATGTTCGTATGCTTTTAAACGATTGATGATGTTCATTTTTTTACTCCTTTTGCATAAAAATAAAATATACAAAGAAAGGCGGTGCCCCATTGAAACGAACCTTCTCTTGGTTTTCTTTATTTTTTGCTTTTCTCCTGATATGCCTCGATTATACTCAAGGAATTTATACGGTGGATACCATGGTCTACGCTTCTTCACCGGCTTCAGTAGAAGTCACTTCGCCCCTCGTGCAGACGGTACCCAGCACCATTACCAGTACAGAGGATGGCATACGGGTGGGTGTAGAGAGAATCGCCGATGAAAAATACTTTATTCTTTATTCTACCATGTCCGGTGATTGGAGTAACATGAATGTTACGCTGATTATAGAAAACATGAATAAAGAAATGCTGAATAAGGATACCATCGCCCATCTAACCCTCGTGGACGACAACAACAATATCTACTTGCAGACACCTTATTACGAATTAAAGGATTTTCCGGGGGGTGAGAACGCCTTAGGCTGGCGCATGACTTTTTTTTGTAAATTTGCAAGACTCCCAGAAAACGTCAAAAAAGTCGATGGTGTCTTCCAGTATGACGGTAAAGTCTTTCTGTTAGAAGACATTATTCTGCCGTGATCTTTAAGTACCAATCTATAACATAAAACCTTCTTCTGCCATTTTTTCTATGGCCACATAGAGCTCATCTCGCTCCGGAAAAGGAAGGCGTAAGCGCTCATCTCCCAGAAGGAAGATGCCTTCTTCTTCTGTGGTTTCGCCAATGACCGTTGCCATAATGCCATGGGATCTTAAGTATTCGGTGAGTTCTTTGCCCTTTGGGTGTAACATAAGCATGGATCCACTTCCAATGAGAGCCAAGGGATCAATCCTAAAGGCACTGCAAATCGCCTTTGTTTCTTCTGTGAGAGGCAAATCTTCTTTGTGAATTACGGCGCCTTTTTTGACTTCTATCATCATTTCGTGAAGGGCGCCTACAAGGCCTCCCTCTGTAATATCGTGCATTCTTCTCACGCCGTATTCATGGGCTAAGAGTCCTTCTTTTACCACGCTGATATACTGGCTGTAGCTTTTTGCTTTTTGTAGTAATTCCGCGGGTATTTTGTCTTTTAAATAGTCTTCAAAATCATGGGATAGAATGGCGGTGCCTTCTGTGGCGATGTTTTTGGTGAAGACGATGTCATAATGGTCTAAAGTCTCCCCTTCTTCTTGCCACGGCTTCTTCTTCCCAAAACCAATGGCAGTAACGATGGCCATAGGCGTCATGACGGCGCTTGTAATCTCTGTATGACCGCCTAAGATGCTGACGTCTATTTCTTTCGCCGTCTTAATGAGGTCATCCATGACTTCGCCGATTTCGTCTTCTCTGATATGACTTGGAAAAAGAAGCGTCACCATGATGCCCATAGGCTTTAAGCCTTCTGTAGCAATATCGTTGAGGCTGATATGGACCGCTAATGATCCGATATTCTCCTTGGCTCCGGTAATGGGATCTACGGTGAGGGCCAATACTTCTTCTCCCAAATCAATGACGGCGCAGTCTACGCCTTGCCCGGGACCCTTCAGGATTCGTCCATCGGTATTCGATATTTTATTTAATATCAGTTCGTCGATGAGGGTATTGCTT
>CAYJGI010000046.1:8285-8960 GCA_964369705.1 uncultured bacterium | reverse complement strand
TCCTCACAAAGCGCTGAACATGGGTACATACGTATCTGCAGGCCTCATGATTGTAGCTGCTTTTGCCTTAAGCCACTTCTTACTTGGAAGCCTTATCGGTTTCTATGCCGTTATCTCCGGCCTTATTGCCGGTATTGCCATCGGTAAAATCACCGAGTACTACACATCCTTTGATTTTAAACCTGTTAAAAAGATTGCCCAGCAATCTGAGACCGGTTCTGCTACCAACATCATCTCCGGCCTTGCCGTAGGTATGAAATCAACGGCTTTACCAATCTTAGTCATTGCCGTAGCCATCTTTGTTGCTTATCAGTTTGGTGGCGGTCTTTACGGTATTGCATTATCTGCCGTTGGTATGCTCTCTATCACAGCGATGACTGTTGCCATCGACGCTTACGGTCCTATCGCCGACAATGCCGGTGGTATCGCCGAAATGGCAGGTCTTGACAAATCAGTCCGTGCCGTTACCGATGAGCTCGACTCCGTAGGTAACACCACAGCTGCCGTTGGTAAAGGTTTTGCCATTGGTTCTGCTGCCCTGACTGCCCTTGCTTTATTCTCTGCTTACACCACAACGGTAGGCCTCACGGGAATCGACTTAACGAAGCCTGTTGTTATCATCGGTATCTTTATCGGTGGTATGATGCCTTACCTCTTTAGTGCCATCACCATGGA
>CAYJGI010000046.1:0-8275 GCA_964369705.1 uncultured bacterium | reverse complement strand
TGTTGGTAAAGCGGCCTTTAGTATGATTGAAGAGGTTCGTCGCCAGTTCCGTACCATCCCCGGTATCATGGAAGGTACTGCTGAGCCTGACTATAAGACTTGCGTAGACATCTCTACACAAGCAGCTCTTAAAGAAATGATCATTCCCGGTATCCTAGCGGTAGTCGTTCCCCTTGTCACAGGTTTTGTATTAGGTGCCGAAGCTTTAGGCGGACTCCTTTGCGGTACTCTTGTCACCGGCGTACTCGTTGCCATTCAGATGGCCAACTCCGGTGGTGCTTGGGATAATGCAAAGAAATACATCGAAAAAGGAAACCACGGTGGCAAAGGCTCCGATGCCCATAAAGCAGCCGTCGTTGGTGATACAGTGGGCGATCCTTACAAAGATACTTCCGGTCCTTCTATCAACATCTTAATCAAATTAATGACCGTTGTATCCCTCGTATTCGCACCTTTATTCACCATGATGTAATCATCTGTATACAATCAAAAAACCCGACAGTTGTCGGGTTTTTTTTTTTCTGTTATACTGTCTTTAGTATTTCTTACAGGAGATTTTTATATTTATGAAACTGATTTTACGTATGATTATAGGACTTGCCATCGTTGCCATAGGGATTCTTCTTTATTGGCTTTATTTAAATAGCCATCCTATTACCTTGGCCGTTTTTGAAGTACCTTCCTCTCAGGATGGAGAAAATACTTCTCACTACACCGACGATATCAACTTCTTAAAAAAAGTCGCTACCATGGTAGAGAGTGCTTCTTCTACAGAAGACCTCCCCTCGCTCCATTCACCAATCTTTAGTTTGACGACGGTGCTCAAAGATCAGACTTCTACCCGCTACGATATCTACTACGTAAAAGGGCAAAAAACCGACGAATATTACCTCTACAACCATACTTCGGGTCTTTATGAAGAGATTCATAATGAGCGGGCAGAAGCCGTCATTTTGACCGATTCCTTCCCACTCTACGCCGACTATTACGCACCAAAACTAGATTTACGATTAGGAGAAGAAGACTTAGATCTTCCGCCGGTCGCCTATGAGTGGACATACAGTCGCCTGGAGATTGAAAACCATACCATACAAAAGCAATACAACAATGAGGCTTTACCCTTCTTTGAAAGTAGCGATGGCCTTGCCGTATTTGAGATGGATGCCTTTGCCGCAGCCAATCACTTAGAAGATTTTGATATCCGCATCGAAAAAGACGACGCCCTCTACTGGACGGGAAGTGGTGCAGATTTAAGTGGCTATACACCACCGCAGAACGGTACGTATATTTTTTGGCTGGATGTGAAGATCGAAGATCAAAACCTCCCCTACGAAGGCCGTGCCACCTTTGCCTTTGAGATTGAGTTTCAGCGGCCTGTCATGTTCTTCTTAGATGACAGTACCGCTTCTCAAGGAGATTTAAGGCTCCTTTATGGGCGTTTTGTAGAAGAAGGAGATACGCTTTCTTGTACCATGCCATGGGGTGATGAAGCCGTTTTTTATCCCCAATCCGATGGAAGTCACTTAGCCTTGATCCCCATTGATTTAGCCTTAACTGAAGGCATCTATCACCTGACCTGCACCGCCACTACTTCCGGGGAAGACGGTACCGTAACGGAAGAACCGCAAGAGATTCCACTCACCGTTATAGATGGTGGATTTGATTCTTATACCCTATCCAGTGAAAGTAGCAAAGCCTTAGACAGCACGAAGGAAGAAGCACAGGTGGAATTAAGCGCCAAGATAGAGCCTCTCTTTGACGCATACGATACGCCTCTTTCTTTAGCAGGGCCACTGCTCTCCCCTGTACCGTGGAAACTGAATTCCGATTTTGGATTATACCTTCTTTCCGATAGAAGTGACAACGTCTATCGCAATGCCGGCATAGATCTCGGTGCCAGAGGCGGTGTTGATGTGAATGCTGCCATGGCGGGTACTGTTGTTTTTGCCGATAACCTCATAACCAGTGGCAATACGATCATCATTGATCATGGTTATGGCATCAGAACCCATTATCATCACTTAAGTACAATTCTGATCTCAGAAGGTGATTTCGTCACTGTGGAAAGTGTCATCGGCGAAGTGGGTATGACAGGCATTGCCACCGGCAATCATCTTCATTTTGGCCTTAGTGCCAATGGTGTCTACATTGATCCCACACCGTATTTTGAACGGCCTATTATTCCAGAATAAGAAAGGAAAACACCCATGACAAGACAAGAAGCCTTACAAGAAGTACAAAAACACGTCAAAAACAAAAACCTCATCAACCACATGGTAGCGGCAGAAGCCGTTATGGAGGCCATTGCCATAGATCGAGGCCTTGCCGTAGAAGATTTTGCCTTAGCGGGACTTCTCCACGACATTGATTATGATCAAACAGACAAAGATCCTGCAAGCCATAGTATTGTGGCCGCCGGAATGCTGAGAGACCTTGGCCTTACAGAGGAAATTATTCACGCCGTCAAGTGCCATAATGATTACCATCGGTTTGAGAGAGAATCCTTCATGGACAAGGCTCTTTATTGTACCGATCCTGTGACCGGCCTTATTGTTGCCGGCGCCCTCATCCATCCCGATAAAAAACTCTCCAGCATTGATACCGATTTTATGGTGCGCAAATTCCACACAAAACAATTTGCAAAGGGTGCAAATAGAGAAAAAATACTAACTTGTACCGAACTGGGGTATACTTTAGAAGAGTTTTTATCCCTTGCACTCACCGCCATGACCGGTTACGCTGACCGTCTTGGACTATAACAAAAAAACCTCGGAGGCCATACTTTGACTCAACAACAAATTTTAGATTATATTCAAAATCATCCCAAAGCACAGACGAAGGAAGATCTTTATACTTCTTTACAAGTACTGCCTAAGGATTTAGATGCCTTCGATGAAGGCTTAAAAAACCTGTGCAAAGAAGGCCTTCTTCTGCTCACAAAAAAACAAAAATACATGGACCCCCTCTCCATGGGCCTCATCTTTGGTACGCTGCAGATGAGTAAGATGGGGAATTTCGGTTTTCTCATTCCTAAGGACTCTACCATCGGCGATATTTTTATTGGCGGCGCAAAGCTCCACGGCGCCCTCCATGGCGATACCCTCTTTGTTACTTACCTTACTCAGAATAAGGGAGAAGGTAGGCCTGAAGGAGAGGTTTTTCAAATTGTCCATCGCCATAACGAAAAAATCTTAGGCATCATTGATATTAAGAATAAATACGCTTTCGTGATTCCCAGTGATACCCGTATTACCGGCGATATCTATATCCCTAAGAAAAAAACAATGGGGGCAAAACCGGGACAAGTTGTAGAAGTGGAGATTACGGCATGGCGCAAAGGATCTAAGAATGCCGAAGGTGTTGTCACTGACATCTTAGGCCATCAGAATGACCCCGGTATGGAGATGGAAATGATTCTCCATAAGTACCACTTGCGGGGCGGCTTCTCTAAGGAGTCCCTCCGCCTTTCAGAGAGCCTTCCTGAGTCTATTTCAGAAGAAGATGTAACTCATCGCCTTGATTTAAGAGGCGAATGGATTATTACCATCGATGGAGACGATGCCAAAGACCTTGACGATGCCGTCCACGTAAAACGCCTCCAAAATGGCCATTATGAACTGGGCGTCCATATTGCCGACGTCAGCCATTATGTAAAGACCGGAGATGCCATTGATATGGAAGCTCAAAAAAGAGGTACCAGCGTCTACTTACCGGGTCGAGTTCTTCCCATGCTCCCCCAAAAACTCAGCAATGGAATCTGCAGCCTACACGGCAATGTCGATCGACTTACGGTAAGCTGTATCATGGAAATCAGCGACAAAGGCCAAGTTGTATCGTACAATATTACGCCCTCTGTGATCCACTCTAAGAGAAGATGCACCTACGATGAAGTGAATGATTACTTATTAGATGGTAATGATACCCTCTTCTCTTCCCATATAGAACTCAAAGATATGTTTCATACCATGGCGGAATTACAAGGAATCCTCTATGCAAAAAGGCAAAGCCGAGGCGCCATTGATTTTGATTTTAAAGAAGTCAAAGTCATTGTAGGAGAAGAAGGCGAAGCCCTTGATATTGTTCCTTACGAAAGGCGCATCAGCCACAAGATGATTGAAGAATTCATGCTCATTGCCAATGAGACTGTATCGGAACACTTAGCCCACTTAATGGGTCCTAATATCTATCGCGTCCACGAAAAACCCGATGCCGATACCATGATGGATTTGGCCCTCTTCTTAAAAAACTTTAAAATCACCCTAAAAGGCCAGCGAGGGGAATACCACCCCAGAGAAATCCAGCGGGCCGTCTTAAGCCTCAAGGGCCATGACGAAGAACGGGTTCTCCATACCATGATTTTAAGATCTTTAAAGAAGGCACGCTATACACCGGAACAACTATCTCACTACGCCTTAGCCGTCACCTATTATACCCACTTCACATCCCCCATCAGGCGCTATCCCGACCTTATGATTCATCGATTTTTGAAAAAAGACTTCGACGATACCCTAAGGGATGAAGATTTGAACGAACTTTGTAATCGCCTCTCAAAAAAAGAAAAAGAAGCGGAGATGGCAGAGCGAGAAGCCACCAACCTCAAAAAAGCGGAATTCATGATGGATCACCTGAACGAAAAATACGAAGGCATTGTTTCGGGGATCACCAATTATGGTTTTTATGTGGAGCTTCCAAACTTAGTAGAAGGCCTGGTGAAGCTTTCTGACATCACCGATGATTATTACATCTTTGATCCAAAGAAGATGGAACTCTTAGGTGAAAGAACAAAGAAGCGAATTAAGATTGGCATGACGGTGCCTGTTGCCGTCAAAAACATCAATCTCCCTTTAAGGCAAATTGATTTCAAATTACTCTCACTAAGGGATCGTAGGAAGGAGGCTCTCCATGATTGGTAAACTCATTGAATTCTTAATGAAGCGATTGGTACTTGTGGGAATTCTGATTCTATTACAACTGGCTTTACTGATTTTTACCGTCTATTATATTAGTGATGGTTTCTACTACTTCTACTTTTTATTTCCTATCATTAGCATTGGCGCTGCACTAAGTGTCGTCAATCGTCAAGATAACCCCGCCTATAAATTGGCATGGGTAGCGTCCATCTTGACTTTTCCTTTGGTAGGTGGCGTGATGTACCTCTTAATGGGTAATAAAAAACTCCCCCGCCGTATGCGTAAATTCATGCTGGAAATCTACGACGAAACCAAAAAATACAACGAGCCTACCGATGATAGCTTGCAAGAAATCAAAGAGAAAGACACGGGGATTTATAAACTCTTTTATTATTTAGAAAAAAAAGGCCACTCTCCCGTCCATAAAAATACAAAAACAAAATACCTCTCCCCCGGCGAAGAGATTTATGAAGCCATGCTAAAAGAGCTTCAGCAGGCAGAGCATTTTATTTTTCTTGAGTTTTTCATTGTGGAAGAAGGGATTCTTTGGAATTCGATCTTAGAAATCTTAAAACAAAAAGCAGCCCTCGGTGTTGATGTCCGCTTCATCTACGATGATTTAGGATGTGTCAATACTCTTCCCTACGGGTATTTTAATACGCTGGAAGAAATGAATATTAAAACAAAGGTCTTTAATCCCTATCGTCCTTCCCTCTCAGTAAGAATGAATAATCGAGATCATAGAAAACTCCTCATCATCGACGGTAAAGTCGGTTTTACAGGGGGAATGAATCTTGCCGATGAGTATATCAACATCAAAAAACGCTTTGGCCACTGGAAGGATGCCGCCGTCATGCTAAAAGGAGATGGCGTGTGGAATATGACCGTCATGTTTTTACAACTTTGGAATTACGGCAATGATAGAGTAGAAAACTTTTATCGCTTTAAGCCCCATCATTACCAAAGTGAACCGGAAGTCTCAGACGGTTATGTGGCACCTTACAGCGATAGCCCCTTAGATAACGAAACCACAGCGGAAAACGTCTTTCTCCATATGATTCACCACGCAAAGGAATATCTCTATATTAATACGCCCTACTTTATTGTCAATAATGAGATAATGACAGCCCTCACACTAGCTGCCAAAAGCGGAATCGATGTCCGCATTGTCACACCGGGAATACCCGATAAAAAGTACATACATATTCAGACGCAAGATGCTTACCCTCAGCTCCTTAAAGCCGGCGTCAGAGTCTATGAATATTCACCGGGATTCTTGCACTCTAAGACTTTTTTAAGTGACGATGATTTAGCCATTGTCGGTACGGTGAATCTTGATTACAGAAGCTTATTTCTCCACTTTGAGTGTGGCGTCCTCATGTACGAAAGCAGTGCCATCATGGAGCTCAAAAGGGACTTCCAAAATACCCTGAAAGATTGTAAAGAAATTAAGCTCGATGACCTCAAAAAAGTCCCCCTATGGAAAAAAACAGCCCAAATTGTCTTAAAGCTTTTTGCACCGCTCATGTAGTAAATAATAAAAAAACAGCAAAAAACCTGCGAAAAATATCCTTCGCAGGTTTTTTTGTCACTTTATTAAGGTAGTGATACAAATACACTTTGATTCTTCGATGGATGGGTAATGTCGATGATTAATGTGCCTTCACTGCTCACACCTTTCATCTCAACATCGAAGAGTGAATCATCTTTAATCGTTACATAAAAATCATAAATACTGCTGGTTCCATCAATTAACGATACCCGTCTAAAGGAATATTCAAAACCTTCCATCGTTTCTTTCTTAATTTCCAAATAAAGGGCGTCTTCACTTCCTAAGAAGCTCTCTATGCCATCTAAAGTGACTTCAGATGGCGTACCGGTTAAGATATCGATGAGGTATATTGATTCAATGTCTTCGTACGATACATCGTATTGCACTGCTGTATAGTAGTCATCATTGAGGTAAGTAATGCCCCCATCCGGACTCGTTGTAATTTGTTCTCCCGTTAATTCTTTTTGTTTATAATTCGTCAGATCAATGGTTAAGATTCCTACTGACATCTCATATCCAACACGCTGTAATACAAGGGTATTTTCATTGCTGACGAAGGTAGGATCTTTATAGATATTAAACGATAGTTCATCGCCACCTTTTTCATAATTGGGGTGGGTTGCAAGGAGAGAAGGCGACGGAGTCTCAGCACCCAGTTCATCTATGAATACGCCATTCTCTGTAATATAGGCAATCTTTGATAAATCATCACTAACCGTGTAATCCATCATAAAGGCTTCGTCGTCCGGTGTATCTAATAGATCAGCGGGTAAATCGATGACGGCGGTTTCGTTCATCTCAAAGTCGTATCGATAGATTCTCTCCTCAGTAAACATGAGAATCTCCGTATCGGTGATTTTGAATTCTTTAAAACGGTCTCCTACTTCCATGGTAAGGGTTCCCACTTCTTTCGGAAATCCCGTCGTCATGTCAATGAGTCCGTAGATGATATTGGGATAGCCCTCACGATATGAGAACGTCGTATCGGCTACGCCATCCAGTACGAATTCCTCGGTCCAGCCTTCGTATCCTTTGTTATTGTATGTTCCCGACACAATGTAGGAGTCTTGAAGCCATTCCCTCTTCCCGTCAATCAAAATGGGAAACAATGGATTGGTGCAATCAAAGGTGAAGGTATTCTTGCTTTGTCTTAGTTTTTGGGAATCGTAGGTGAGGTTATAGATGACGGCTTCTACGATGTTGTTTTCTGTTTCTTGTAGTGACGCCACTTCCAAATAATCACTCCAGTAAGTGATTTGGCTGTTTTTGTTACTGAGGGTCTCTTCTAATACGTAATAAGTTCTCGTGTTTTCATCAAAAAGGACTTTTGTAAAGTCTTCTGCTTTCGGCGCAAAATCTTCAATCTTCACGTAAGTCTCTAAATATTCCTTCAAGAGTTCTTCGGGGATCACAGCGTAACGCATATGATCTTCTACCACTTCCAGGGTTTCTCCCCGATGTAGCATACGAATGTAGCAGTATTCTACGATTCTGTCGTACGTTAAGCCGATAGTTGTTTCATCGCTTTCTTTATAATTCCAGTTGAGCCAATAAGTATAATCTTCAAATAGCAGTGTACCGTAATATGCATCGGAAAAATCAAAGTCATCCTCCGTTTGATCTTCCGTTACACCACCTTCCGGCGGCGTCGTATCCTCTTCTTCTGCGACACTACATGACGTCAGAGGTAGAAGAAGTAGAATCATTATGAGGAGTAGCGTGAGTGATTTTTTCATCATTTTGTAATACCTTTCTTTGTTGAAATTTAATAATCCCTATAGCACCTAAGATAATCGCCATAAAACCGACGATA
>CAYJGI010000045.1:0-9018 GCA_964369705.1 uncultured bacterium | reverse complement strand
AGTACGGATGGCCGTATCGGCAAGACCTTTACGGGCACCGTGGGTGGAGATAAAGAACTCTTGTACATTCAGCCCTTCACGGAAATTAGCCTTAATGGGCATTTCCAAGATTTTACCCGATGGATTGGCCATCAGACCACGCATACCGGCCAGCTGACGAATCTGCTGCTTGCCACCACGGGCGCCGGAGTCGGCCATCATGAAGACGGGATTGAATCGGTCCATCTTTTTCATGAGGATATCTGTAATGTTTTCCGTTGTTTCTTTCCAAATATCAATAACGGTATTGTAGCGTTCTTCGTTGCTGATAAGACCTTCTCTGTAGAGAGCTTCTTGCTCCTCGACTTTAAGGTCTGATGCCGCAACCATCTCACGCTTTTCTTCGGGGATTTCAACGTCGGAGATTCCTACGCTGATACCGGCACGGCACGCATGTCTAAAGCCGAGCTCTTTCAGGTCATCGAGCATTTCCGTCGTTGGCTTTCCGCCGTGGACTTCATAACACTTCTCTACGATTCTTGTGAGTAGTTTTTTATCAATGACGGTTTCAATCTCCAGTAAGAAGGCATTTTCTGCCTTTGTGCGATCCACAAAACCTAAGTCTTGAGGGACAACTTGGTTCAGCATTAAGCGGCCTAAGGTGGTATCAATAAAACCCGTCACCTTTTCACCATTAATCATGGCGGTACGGCGTAGCTTAATGGAAGATTGAATGGTGATGGCTTCATTCTCCAGGGCCATAATGGCTTCGTTCATATCTTTGAAGAGTTTGCCTTCGCCTTTAGCCCCTTCGCGGATGAGCGACAGGTAATAAATACCCATAACCATGTCCTGAGTAGGCGTAACGACCGGTCTACCATCGAGGGGTTTTAGAATATTATTTGTAGAGAGCAGGAGATTCTTTGCTTCTTCCCTTGACTTATCACTTAAGGGTACGTGGACGGCCATTTGATCGCCGTCAAAGTCTGCATTATACGCAGAACAAACAAGGGGATGGAGCTGAATGGCTTTGCCTTCTACTAAGATCGGCTGAAAAGCCTGAATGCCAAGTCGGTGAAGGGTGGGGGCACGATTCAGCATAACGGGGTGTCCGTCGATGACGTTTTCTAAGACGTCCCAGACTTCCGGCCTTACTTTCTCTACCATTCTTTTTGCACTCTTAATATTGTGGGCCATGCCTTTTTCCACGAGTTCTTTCATGATAAATGGCTTGAAAAGCTCAAGGGCCATGCCCTTTGGCAGTCCACATTGATAAATCTTGAGTTTTGGTCCTACAACGATAACGGAACGACCGGAGTAGTCTACCCTCTTACCTAAGAGGTTTTGACGGAAACGACCTTGCTTACCCTTAAGCATATCGCTGAGGGATTTTAGCGGTCTATTACCGGGACCTGTGACGGGGCGTCCACGGCGACCATTGTCGATGAGGGCATCTACCGCTTCTTGCAGCATACGTTTCTCATTGCGGACGATAATATCGGGGGCGCCAAGGTCTAAAAGACGCTTTAAGCGGTTATTACGGTTTAGAACGCGGCGATATAAGTCGTTGAGGTCACTGGTGGCAAAACGTCCGCCATCTAATTGAACCATGGGACGAATCTCCGGGGGAATTACAGGGAGGGCTTCTAAGACCATCCATTCGGGACGATTGTTTGATTGTAAGAAAGCTTCAGCCACTTCAAGGCGTTTAACGGCACGGATTTTTCTTTGTCCCGTCGTGTTTTGTACTTCTAATTTGAGTTCTTCCGCCATTTTGCTGAGGTCTAAGCCACTGAGTAAGCTTTGTACCGCTTCTGCGCCCATATCGGCTTTAAAACGATTGCCGTATTTGGCTTTGAGATCACGGTATTCTTTTTCGTCCAGGAGCTGTTTTAATTGAATTTCTTTTATATCACCGGGGTCTGTAACAATGTAGTTGGCAAAGTATAAGACTTTCTCCAGGGCCCTTGGCGATAGGTCAAGAATAAGGCCCATGCGGCTTGGAATCCCTTTAAAATACCAGATATGGGATACCGGCGTTGCTAATTCGACGTGGCCCATACGCTCACGTCTGACTTTGGATCTTGTGACTTCAACACCACAGCGATCACAAACGATCCCCTTGTTGCGGACGCGCTTATATTTACCGCAGTGGCATTCCCAGTCTTTAGTGGGACCGAAGATTTTTTCGCAAAAAAGTCCTTCTTTTTCGGGTTTTAGGGTTCTATAGTTAATGGTTTCCGGTTTTTTTACTTCTCCTTTAGACCATTCTCTGATTTTATCCGGTGAGGCCAAACCAATTTGTAGCGAGTCAAAATTTGTAAGTTCTATCACAATAGTCCTCCCCTTTCATAATTAAAGTTACAGTTCGTCGACATCAAAGTCATCGGAAGATTCTCCATTGAGGTCTTCTTCAAAAATATCGTCCTCGTCACTATCATCCTCCACAAAAGACTCTTCTAAAAGAGCTTTGCCTTCTGAGGCTTCATCTACGATATGCATATCGGTGAGATTGTCATCGAAGTAGAGGTCTGATTCCAGTCCAAAATCCACTCTTCCCGTTACGCCATCATCTTCTAATTCTTTGAGGAAAATCTCTTCACTGTCTTTTGATAGTACTTTTACATCAAGGCATAAGCTCTGGAATTCTTTAATCAGTACTTTGAAAGATTCGGGAATTCCCGCTTCGGGAATAGGCTCACCCTTTACGATGGCTTCATAAGTGGCCACACGGCCGGTGACATCGTCGGATTTCACCGTAAGTAATTCTTGTAGAATATGGGCTGCGCCGTAAGCTTCAAGGGCCCAAACCTCCATCTCACCAAAACGCTGGCCGCCAAACTGCGCTTTACCGCCGAGGGGCTGCTGGGTGACGAGGGAGTAAGGTCCTGTGGAACGGGCATGGATCTTATCATCGACTAAGTGGGCAAGCTTAAGGTAGTACATATAGCCTACCGTTATAGGATTCTCAAACTTCTGACCGGTTCTGCCATCGTAGAGGTCCATTTTTCCGGTACGGGGATATCCGGCCATCTCTAATGTATCCATGATTTCATCCTCGGAGGCACCATCAAAGACGGGGGTGGCAATCTTCCAGCCCAGTTTCTTTGCTGCTAATCCTAAGTGGGTTTCGAGGATCTGACCGATGTTCATACGGGAAGGAACGCCAAGAGGATTTAACACGATATCCACAGGGGTACCATCGGCCATGTATGGCATATCTTCTTGCGCCATGAT
Organism: uncultured bacterium; assembly: GCA_964369705.1. Taxonomy (GTDB): domain Bacteria; phylum Bacillota; class Tb-RUG-66; order Tb-RUG-66; family Tb-RUG-66; genus CAYJGI01. The sequence goes on along the minus strand of CAYJGI010000045.1, from coordinate 5,802 downwards.
GCGGGAGATAACGCCTTTGTTACCGTGGCGTCCCGCCATCTTATCACCGGCGGAGATTTTTCTCTTTTGGGCAATATAGACACGGACGAGTTGATTAACGCCGGGAGGGAGCTCATCTCCGTTCTTACGTTTGAATACTTTTACATCGACGATAATACCGTACTCACCGTGGGGAACACGGAGGGAGGTATCACGGACTTCCCTTGCTTTCTCACCAAAGATGGCACGAAGGAGTCTTTCTTCTGCGCTGAGCTCTGTCTCGCCCTTTGGCGTGACTTTGCCGACTAAGATGTCGGAGGCCTTGACTTCGGCACCGATACGAATGATTCCGCTCTCATCTAAGTTCTTTAGGGCATCGTCGCTGACGTTAGGGATATCCCTTGTGATTTCTTCGGGACCCAGTTTTGTATCTCTGGCTTCCGATTCGTATTCTTCAATATGAATAGAAGTATAGACGTCGTCTTTTACAAGTCTTTCGCTCATTAAGATAGCGTCTTCATAGTTATAACCTTCCCATGGCATAAAGGCCACGAGAATATTCTTACCGATACCAAGCTCTCCATTGTCGGTAGAAGGGCCGTCGGCAATGATATCACCGGCTTTTACGATCTGACCTTCTTTAACGATGGGGCGCTGATTGATACAGGTTCCTTGGTTGCTGCGCTTAAATTTTAATACGTTGTAGGGATATTTTTGACCCAGTTCGTCCATGATGATGATTTCATCGGCAGAAACTTTATGGACGATACCATCTTCCTTGGCTACGATAACAACGCCGGAATCTTTAGCTGCTTTATACTCCATACCCGTTGCAATCATTGGGCTCTCGGGGATAAGGAGAGGGACTGCCTGACGCTGCATGTTGGCACCCATGAGGGCACGGTTGGCATCGTCATTCTCTAAGAATGGAATGAGGGCGGTAGCCACCGATACGACCTGCTTTGGCGATACGTCAATGTAGTCGATTTCGTTGCTGTTGACCTCTACGATATCGTGCTTGTAGCGGGTATAGATACGGGGGGATACAATACGGCCGTCATCATCTAAGATTTCGTTGGCCTGGGCAATAATGGATTGATATTCTTCGTCGGCGGTGAGGTAGTAAATCTCATCGGTGACGATGCCTTTTTCTTTATCGAATTTGCGATAAGGCGCTTCAATAAAACCGTACTCATTAATCTTGGCATAGCTACTCAAAGAGTTAATAAGACCGATATTAGGACCCTCAGGTGTTTCAATGGGGCACATACGACTGTAGTGGGAGTCGTGGACGTCACGGACATCAAAGCCCGCTCTATCACGGCTTAAACCACCGGGACCTAAGGCAGACAGACGTCTCTTATGGGTAAGCTCCGATAGAGGATTGGTCTGATCCATAAACTGAGAAAGCTGGGAGCTTCCAAAAAACTCTTTAATCGCCGCCACAACGGGACGGATGTTAATGAGGTCTTGGGGCGTCACCACTTCCATATCTTGAATACTCATACGATCTCTTACAACTCTCTCCATACGGGCAAGGCCGATACGGAATTGGTTTTGTAACAGTTCGCCGACAGAACGTAAGCGACGATTGCCTAAGTGGTCAATATCGTCGGTATTACCGATCTGATAGAAGAGATTTAAGAAGTAGCTGGTGGCTGCAATCATATCTTCTTTTAAGATGTGGCGGCAATCTCTATCGTGGATAGAGTCGTTACCGATGGCTTTAACCACAGTGCCATCTTGAGCTAAGAGGTATACGACAGCATAGTCATGACCCATAATCGTTTCTTTGGGCATGACTTCTAAAATCGCCTCCGCAATCTCCTTCGTAATGACTTGCTCTTTCTCTACGACGACTTCTCCCGTAGAAGGATCTACAATGGTATTGGCCGATTTTTGGCCAATCATGCGATTCTTGAGGGATAGTTTTTGATTGAATTTATAATGGCCGACTTTTGCCATGTCGTAACGACGATCTTCAAAGAAAAGACCGTTCATGAGGTTTCTTGCACCATCTTCCGTCGGTGGCTCACCGGGACGTAGACGCTTGTAGATCTCAATTAAAGCTTCTCTCGTACTGGTAGTACTGTCTTTAGCCAGCGTATTTTGAATCATTTCGCTGTTGCCAAAGGCATTGATAATATCTTGATCACTGGAGAGTCCAAGGGCACGCAAAAGCACCGTAGCCGGTAATTTACGCGTACGGTCGATGCGAGTGTAGCATACTTTATTGGCATCTGATTCCAGTTCAAGCCATGCGCCTCGATTGGGGATTAGGGTTGCTTTATATAAGTGGTTGGCGACTTTGTCGATTTCTTCACTGTAATAGGCACCGGGAGAGCGAACCAACTGACTGACGATAACACGTTCAGCACCGTTGATAATGAAGGTTCCCTTCGGTGTCATAATGGGAAAATCGCCCATAAAGACGTCGGAGTCTTTGACTTCTCCCGTCTCTTTGTTAATGAGCCTTGTGCTCACTTTAAGCGGAGCGGCGTACGTTGTGTCTCTCTCTTTACACTCCTCTATATCGTATTTTGGCTTTCCTTCGAGTTTATAGTCGACAAACTCTAAAACCAAATTTCCAGCAAAATCTTCGATAGGAGAAATCTCACGAAAGACTTCCCTAAGACCCTCTTTAATAAACCAATCATAAAGAGAGTACTGGATTTCGATTAGGTTTGGCAGTTCCAAAACTTCGTTGATTTTGGAATAACTCATCCGTGTGTTATGTCCCAGTTGTACCGGTTTAACCATTGATGTTTTTACCATTTACTGTCACCCCTTAAATTCTTTTCTGCTTTCTTTTGCACCGAAAAAGTGCGAAGGAAAGATACCAAAATAGACCTTCTTTCTATTTAAAAAAAGGCATATATAGGCAAGTATCAATTCTATCACAAAAAATAGACCAAGTCAACGGATTTTACAAAAAAATGACAATGACCCATAAAAAATGTCTTGACAACAAAAAACCCTTTTTTCCCACACCTTTATGGTAATTTCTCAATTCCTTTAAATAAAAAAAAGAGTATGTACTGAGTACACACTCTTTTTTTAATGGATTGGGGTAAAACTTACTTAACTTCGACTTCTGCGCCTGCAGCTTCAAGAGTTTCTTTGATTTTGTCGCACTCATCTTTAGCCACTTTTTCTTTAACGGCTTTAGGTGCATTATCAACCACTTCTTTTGCTTCTTTAAGACCAAGGCCTGTAAGCTCACGAACAGCTTTGATAACAGAGATCTTGTTGGCTCCGGCAGACTTTAAGATTACGTCGAATTCTGTTTGCTCTTCAGCAGCTTCGCCACCGCCGGCACCAGGTGCCATCATCATGCCGCCCATTGGTACCGCAGCAGATACGCCAAATTTTTCTTCTAAAGCTTTTACTAATTCAGATAATTCTAATACAGTTAAATTGCTAATTGCTTCAATGATTTGATCTTTGTTCATTTAATTATTCCTCCCGAATGATAGATTATAGAGTAGCTTCCGCTTCTTCTTTTTGTTTTTTGATTGCATCTGTAACCACTGCCATACCGGTAATCGGTCCAAGTAAAGTACCGAGTAACATGGCGATAAGAACTTCTTTCGATGGTAGGTCAGCTAATTCTTTGACGGTACCGGCTTCGATGTACTTGCCTTCAAGGACACCGGCCTTGAATTCCATTTTCTTCGTTTTTTTCATGAAGTCATTGATTACTTTTGCAGGTGCAATTAAGTCATCATAACTAAAAGCTACGGCCGTTGGGCCATTTAAGTGGGGCTCTAGGTTTTCTAAGCCCATTCCTTCTGTGGCGAGTTTGATGAGGGTGTTTTTTGCAACACGGTACTCAACGCCTTGCTCTCTTAGGGCATTTCTTAAGCCGGTAACTTCGGCAACAGTTAGGCCTTTGTAGTCTGCAAGGACGACGGTTTTCGCTCTCTCAAATTGATCTCTTAAAGAAGCTACTTCTTCTTCCTTCTTAATTCGATTGGCATTTTTGAATTCTTCCACAGGGTTCACCTCCTTAGGTTTTGAAATAAAATGAAAAGCCCTCCGCAAACAAATGCAGAGGACTATTTTACCCATGTAAAAAGTACTGATTGTTTGCCTCGGCAGGATATTAAGCGCAAGTGGCGCTCCTGCTTTCTTAAGCTACCTTATAAGGATAGCATGACAATCTATGATTGTCAACTGATTTTTCGATTAATCGATGGGCTTGATGGCGTTGATTTTAACACCGGGGCTCATGGTGCTGGAGATCGTTACGCTTCTTACGTATTGACCTTTAGCGGCAACGGGTTTTGCTTTTAGGATTGCATCCATTAAAGCTTTGTAGTTATCCATCAGCTTCTCTTTACCAAAAGAGCGCTTACCAAAAGGCGCTGCAACAATAGAAGTTTTATCAACACGGTATTCAATCTTACCGGCTTTGATTTCTTCAATAGCACCGGCAACATCCATGGTTACGGTTCCTGATTTTGGATTTGGCATGAGGCCTTTTGGACCTAATACTTTACCAAGACGACCGACAACACCCATCATATCTGGAGTTGCTACGGCAACGTCAAAATCAAACCAACCGCCTTGAATCTTTGTTGCCAGCTCATCGGCACCTACATAATCGGCACCGGCTGCTTCTGCTTCTTCTGCTTTTTTATCTTTTGCAAAGACGAGTACACGCATGGTCTTACCGGTACCATGGGGCAGTACAACGGCTCCACGGACTTGTTGATTGGCGTGTCTTGGATCTACACCTAATTTGACTGAGATTTCTACCGTCTCATCGAATTTAGCAGGTGTCATGCTAAGAAGCACGTCCATTGCTTCTTCCGCACCGTACACTTTTGTCTTGTCTACGAGTTTTACATTGTTTCCATAGTTTTTAGCTAATTTTGCCATTTTTTATCCTCCTTGTGGTCGTAGCAGTTTCTTTTACGAAACCTCCCACGTTATATGAAGTCGCTCTATTAACAATTAGTCAACGACTACGACACCCATGCTACGGGCTGTACCTTCGATCATTCTCATTGCAGCTTCAACGGTGTTGGCGTTAAGGTCTTGCATCTTGAGGGTAGCGATCTCTTGTACTTGTGCTTTTGTGATGTTACCTACTTTGGTTTTGTTTGGTTTATCTGAACCACTCTCAAGACCGATTGCTTTTTTGATGAGTACGGCAGCCGGTGGTGTCTTCAGAATAAAAGAATAAGATCTGTCTTGATATACTGAAATCTCTACAGGAATAATAAGACCTGCTTGGTTTTGTGTTTGTGCATTAAAGTCTTTACAGAATTGCATGATGTTAAGACCGTGTTGACCAAGGGCAGGACCTACCGGTGGTGCTGGGGTTGCTTTACCGGCAGAAATTTGAAGTTTGATAAAACCAATTACTTTTTTAGCCATGATTAGCCTCCTAAATTCTACAACTGTTAGTTGTCTACTTTTTCAATTTGAATAAATTCTAATTCTGTAGGTGTCGGTCTGCCAAACATATTGACAGAAACTCTGACTTTTTCTTTTTCGGGGTATACTTTTTCCACTTGACCGACAAAACCGGCAAAGGGCCCCGTCATGACTCTGATCTCATCGCCTACATCGACGGTGATCTGAATCTTTGGATCTTTGATTCCCATAAAGCGTAAAATCTTTTTGGCTTCGTTTTCTTCCAGTGGTACCGGCTTACTGCCGGGGCCTACAAAGCCCGTTACGCCGGGGGTGTTTCTTACGACGTACCAAGAATCGTCGGTGACGATCATCTCAACCAGTACGTAACCGGGGTAAATTTTACGACTTACAATCTTCTTCTTGCCACCGGGTGTAATCACAACCTGATCTTCGGTG
>CAYJGI010000044.1:6329-9396 GCA_964369705.1 uncultured bacterium | reverse complement strand
ATATTATAATTAAAAAACACATTTATGTCAATAATTACATAGGAAAATAAAAGCCCAATATTAATATTTACTACTATTGTTGTTTTTAAATGCAATGCCCATGATTAAAATAATATATAAAAGTGATTATATTTCGTGTGAAGGCTTTACTTTTTTGATTACGAAGATCCATGCGATGATTAGAGTCATACTTTATATCCATATAACAGTCATACCAATAAGTAGTCTTGATCATTATAATTACTGTTTTCGTTGTATTACAACTCCCTTTTGAATGGTAATAATTCACACGTCTTAGGGATTTTATTATATACAAGTAGTGAGTGTGATATCTGGTTCTCTCTATGGAGAGTGTGGGGAAGGTAGCCACACCTGTTCCCATTATGAAGATCAAACAAAACAGCCCTTTTCTTACGAAAAGGGCTGTTCATTTTTTTGATATATTTTTTTTGGTGTAGGTTACGTCGTCAGTGCAGTGGCAGGGGAGAAACCTTCTGCTTCTTTCTCTAATACGCCTTCAATCTCTTCTTTGATTTTCTGGGAGAGGTCTATATTCTGTCGTCTGCCCGTTTTCAAGAGTTCTTCCCCTACTTGATAGATATCGCCGGCACCCATGGTGATGACGATGTCGCCCGTCTCTAAGTGCTTATCAAGAAAATCAATCACATCAAAGAAGCTTGGGATATAGAAGACGTCGGACTTTGCTTCTTCCATGAGTTGTACCAAGTCTCTGGAACTGATTTCGCCCATATCGACTTCCCTTGCGGGATAAATATCGGTGACGATGACTTTATCCGCCATCTGAAAAGCCTTACTGAAGTCGTGGAGCAGTGCCTTCGTACGACTGAATAAATGGGGCTGAAAAACGCACCACAAACGGTTGTGATCCATGTTTTTGGCCGCCGTTAAGGTGGCTTCAATCTCCGTTGGATGGTGAGCGTAGTCGTCTACCACAGTGACACCACTGATGGTGCCTTTCTGCTGAAAACGGCGATGAGCTCCATGAAAATGCTTCAGCGCTTTCATGGCTTCTTTGACATCAAGATTCAGATAATGGATCGTCGCTAAAGCAGCTAAGGCGTTTTGTACGTTATGAAGGCCTGGGACTTCAAGCTCCACACGACCCATAAAGGAGCCTTTATAATAGACTTCAAAAGAGCTGTGGCCGAATTTATTGAACATGATTTTCTCGGCATACCAATCGGCATCATCTCCAATACCAAAGGTGGTAACGGACGCCTTCGTATGGCGACGGATATGATCTAAGTAGTCGCAGTTTTGTTCGATGATGAGGGTGCCGTCTTCGTGAACGAGCCTTGCAAAATCGCAAAAAGCCTTGACTAAGTTGTCCATGTTTTTATAATAATCCATGTGATCTTCATCGACGTTTAAGATAATGCCGATATAAGGAGATAACTTTAAGAAAGACTCTACGTATTCGCAAGCCTCAGTAACAAAAAGATCACTCTTACCAACCTTTACGTTACCCTTAAAGAGATCAACATCACCGCCGATTAAGACGGTGGGGTCCGTATTCATCACGTGGAGTACCACACTGATCATGCTGGTGGTTGTGGTCTTGCCATGGGTACCGGTTACGGCAATGGATTTTTGATACTGTTCCATCTGAAGGCCTAAGAGCTCAGAGCGTTCAATGCAAAGAATATTTTTTTCTTTGGCTGCGCTGAGTTCTACGTTGTCCGGTTTTACGGCGGCAGAATAGACGATGAGATCGGCGCCATTAATGTGGGAGGCTTCGTGGCCAATGGATATTCCAATCCCCATTCCTTGAAGGCGTTCCGTCATGTCGCTATCTTTCATGTCGCTACCTGTTACTTTATATCCTTCGTGGTTTAAGATGATGGCAAGACTACTCATGCCAATGCCACCGATTCCCACGAAATGAACGTTTTTATAGTTTTTTAAATCTATGCCCATTGTATCGCTCCTAAATAGACAAAAAATATGGATATACAAAGATATCAATCCATTATAACAGAAAAAGAGAATATTGGAAAGAGACTTGAAAAAAATAATGAAAAATGTTTTAATGTAAGTGATGCGTTTTTTACTCAAAACGATAATAAAGTATGGAGAAAATAAATAATGGCAAAAAACATGAGCCTCGATAGAGCGAAGCGCCTCCTCTTTATGGAGAAAGAATTCGTAGAAAATCCAGGCAAGCTTCTTAATATCAAGCATTTTCAAAACTACTTTAAATTGGCAAAATCTACCTTAAGCGAAGATCTTCTTTTGTTGGACACTTTTTTTAAAGAAAAATCCATGGGAGAGCTTCTGACCGTTCAAGGGGCAATGGGTGGTTTTATTTTTCGTCCCCGTATCCCAAAGGAAGAACAAGAAGGGATTTTGCAAGAAATCTGCAACAAACTTACCGATGGTGACAGAATTATGCAAGGCGGTTTTTTATACACCACCGACGTCATCTTCGATCCAAGATACAGCGAAAAAATCGCAAAACTCTTCTATGACTATTTTAAAGATAAGACTTTCGATGCCGTGGTCACCATTGAGACGAAGGGCATTCCCATTGCCCTCATGACGGCCAAGTATTTTCATATTCCCCTCATAATCGTGCGCAAAGAAGCACGGGTCACTGAAGGGCCTTCGGTGAGCGTCAAGTACCTTTCGGGGACAGGAGGCGCTATCCATACCATGAGCCTTCCGAGAAATGCCCTAAAGGCAGGCAAAAACCTCCTTTTTATTGACGACTTTATGAAAGCCGGTAGCACCACTATAGGTGTACAAATGCTGATTGAGCAGTTTGGTAGTGCCATTACGGGGATGGGTTTTTTGATGAAGGCAAAAGAGCCGGAAGAAAAACTAATCGATGATTATTTCGCCCTTTTTTCTTTAGAAAAAGTAGATCTAAAAACAAAAACAGTGGAAATCACGCCCCTACAATATTTTTAGTATACCTAAAAAATAGATTTTAAATCTTAGAAAGAGGATTTTATGACAGAAAAACAAAAAAATATCTCTATCATTATCTTAGCCGCCGGAGAAGGCACCCGCATGAAATCAAAGACGCCTAAGGTTTTGCATCAAG
>CAYJGI010000044.1:845-6319 GCA_964369705.1 uncultured bacterium | reverse complement strand
TGGCAAAGCCATGGTGGAGCACGTCATCGACGAAGCAAAAAAACTAAATCCGAAACAAATCGTCGTCGTAACCGGTCATGGCAAAGAAATCGTAGAACAAACATTAAAAAATAAAGAAGTCACCTTCTCAGAACAAAAAGAACGAAAAGGCACAGGTCACGCCGTTATGATGGCCATGGATAAGATGATGGAAGATGAAGGCCAAATCATTGTTCTTTACGGCGATGCGCCGATGATTACAGAGGCGACGTTACAAGACCTCATCAATCACCACGAAGAGAATGGCAATAAAATTACCGTTCTTACCGCAGCCCTCAAAGATCCCACGGGATATGGCAGAATTGTAAGGGACGAAGAAGGCAAATTCTTAAAAATCACAGAACAAAACGACGCCACAGAAGAGATTAAGCGTATTCAAGAAGTCAATAGCGGGATTTACTGCTTTGAAGGCCCCGTAAAACCGCTCCTGGCATCGATTCAGAATCACAATCAAAAAGGCGAATACTACCTAACGGATACCATAGAAATCGCTTTACAAAAAGGCGACAATGTGGGGGCTTTCTTTACGGAAGATACCACGTGCATTATGGCCGCCAATGATAAGAAAGAACTGGCAAATCTCAATGGGCTCATGAGAGAGCGGATCAACACACGCCACTTATTAGATGGCGTCATTATGATGGACCCTTCTTCAGTTACCATTGGTCCCGATGTCATCATCGGTGAAGATACGGAGATTTTGCCTTATACATTACTCTTAGGACATACAACCATAGGCGGAGACTCAGTGATTGGTCCATCGGTGAATCTTAAAGACACCGTGGTTGGAGATTTTTGTAAGATCAGCCACACCACGGCGGAAGAAGCGGAGATTGGCGATTTTGTAGAAGTGGGACCTTACGTCTACTTAAGACCCATGACAAAACTCCTCGACAAAGCCAAAGTAGGGCGCTTTGTAGAACTTAAGAAAACCACGGTAGGTAAAGGATCTAAAGTCCCCCACCTCAGTTATATGGGCGATGCGAAGATTGGAGAAGGCGTCAACATCGGCGCCGGTGTTATAACCGTCAATTATGATGGCAAGAATAAATACCAAACGGTGATAGAAGATGGTGCCTTCGTAGGTTGCAACGCCAACTTAATTGCCCCCATCACCCTCAAGAAAGACAGTTATGTGGCGGCGGGAAGCACCTTAACCGACGATGTGGAAGAAAGCGCTTTAGCCATTGCCAGATCTCGCCAAATCAACAAGCATAACTGGACAAACAAAAGAAAATAATAATCCTTCAATAAAGCGTTAAAAAATGGTCCACAAAAATGGAATAAGATGATAAGATAAAAAAGGGAAAATCATCATTAATATCGGAGGAAAACAACATGAGTCAACTGAACGGCGATATGAAGATTTTTGCAGGGAATGCAAGTCTTGATCTCGCAAAGAAAATTTGCAACATCTTACAAGTCCCCCTTGGAGATTGTGTGGTGGGAAAATTCAGCGATGGAGAGACCTTTGTCACCATTAATGAGACGGTAAGAGGCACCGATGCTTTTATTGTACAGTCCGTCTGTGCACCGACCAACGATCACTTAATGGAAGTCCTCGTTATGATCGACGCTCTTAAGAGAGCTTCCGCCAAGAGAATTACAGCGGTACTTCCTTATTATGGATACGCAAGACAAGATCGCAAAGCGAGAGCCCGTGATCCCATTACGGCAAAACTTGTTGCAGACCTCCTCACTGTTGCCGGCGCTGATAGAGTCCTAACCATGGATCTTCACGCAGCCCAAATCCAAGGTTATTTTGATTTTCCTGTGGATCATCTCTATGGACTACCCATCTTAGCAAAATACTTTGACTCGTTCATCGATAAAGATACGGTCATCGTCTCTCCCGACTTAGGTAGCGTGACGAGGGCAAGACAGATGGCAGAGCTCCTACAAGCGCCCATCGCCATTATAGAAAAAAGAAGATCAAAACCAAACGAATCGGAAGTCCTTAACATCATCGGCGATATTAAGGGTAAGATTGCTATTCTTTGCGATGATATGATTGATACCGGCGGTACTTTATGTAACGGTGCAGAGCATCTCATCGAGATGGGTGCCACCGAAGTCTACGCCTGTGCTACCCACGGTGTTCTCTCAGGGCCTGCCGTAGAGAGGCTTACGAATTCTTCCATATCAAAAGTCATTATCACCGATTCTATTCCCGTTCCTGAAGACAAGCAGTTTGATAAATTAGCGGTGATGAGCGTGGCCGATACCTTTGCTGAAGCCATATATCGCATCAACGAAAACCGCTCCGTCAGCGAGCTATTCTTAAAAAAATAATCAAGTAAAAAGGAAGGGAGCCTTTCTCTTCCTTTTTGTGACTTTGGAGGTTTTTTATGTATGTAGTTGTAGGCCTAGGAAATCCAGGCCAAAAATACGAAAGAACACGGCATAATGCAGGTTTTATGGTGATTGATATCTTAGCCGATGCCCTGAATATCTCGGTGAACAAACTAAAATTCAAGGGACTCCTTGGAGAAGGTCAATATAAAGGCGAGAAGATTATCCTACTCAAACCCCAGACGTACATGAATTTAAGCGGTGAAAGCGTCGTGGGGATTTTGCAGTTTTATAAAATCCCCCTTCAAAACCTGATTATTATTTATGATGACATGGATTTAGCAGTGGGGCAAATCAGAATCCGCAAAAGCGGTGGACCCGGTGGCCAGAACGGGATGAAAAACATCATTCAGCTCCTTGGCACGGAGGGTTTTCCGAGGATTCGCATGGGGATTGGTCGACCGGCTTTTCACTCTACGGTAGATTACGTCCTCTCCACCTATGCCAAAGAAGAACAGCAAGATGCCTTTGATGCTTTCTTAAGGGCGAAAGATGCCGTTCTTTATACCATAGAGCATGGTTTAGATAAGGCAATGAATGTCTATAATAAAAAAGAAAGCGAATAAACCATAACGAATTAAGAAAGCACATACAACATGGAATCCTTAAAAAACATTTTTAAAACCATACCCAGTGTCAAGGCTTTTTTGGCGCAATGGGAAGAAGAACAATACCCTATTCTTGTCACCGGCGTTTCAGAAGGTCAGAAAGAAATCCTTTTTGCGCTGACCAAAAAGCAAAATCAGAATACGGTCTACCTAACGGCGGACTATGGTCATGCAAAAAGCCTATTTGAAAGCCTACTGCAACAAGGAGAAGAGGCTTTTCTTTTTCCTGCCATTGAGAATCTTGGGTTTTTCCGAGGTACGATGAACAGAGATGACTTGTACCGCCGCATGACGGTGATTCAAAAAGCGCTGAAGAATGAGCCTATGACCATTGTGGCACCCATTACGGCCCTCATGTCTAAGATGGTACCAAGGTCTGTGATTGGGGAAAAGAGCCTTCATTTTGAAGTGGGCGTGTCCATGGATTTTATGCTGCTATCCAAAAAACTCATCCAAATGGGCTATCGCCACGAAACCATCGTAGAATCAGAAGGCGCCTTCTCCATTCGAGGAGGGATTTTGGATGTATGGGTGACGGCGGAGAAAACACCGTACCGCATTGAGTTCTTTGATGATGAAGTGGATTCCATTCGCCTTTATGAGCCGGAGAGCCAGCGCAGCATCGATACAAAAAACCAAATCACCGTGACACCGGCCATGGAATTTGTCTGTGATGAGGAGCGGTTTTTGATGGGTGCTCAAAGGATCACCAAGGACTTAGAAGCCCTAAAACAAAAAAAAGAAGACAACCCTTTTGTAGAGGCGTATGCCTCTTTATTAGAAGAGAAAGAAGGGATGGATATATGGAAGGCGTGGCATTTTTTTAGTTATTTTTATGAAGAAGGCCACACCATTCTTGATTATTTGGCGGGAGATACCCTTTTGTTTTTGGATGAGCCTCAGCGCATCTTAGAAGAAGCAAAGGGAGAAGACACCGCTACGTTACACACTTATGAATACCTGCTGGAGCGGATGGAGATTTTGAGAAAGCAACTGGATAATAGCTATCGCTATGATGATTTAATCCATCGATTAGAAGAAGAACCAAAAATCATTTCCCTATCCCTTATGGATAAAGACAGAGAGGGATATCGTAGCAAAGTTGCAATCAAAACCCGCCCTATCCCCACGTATAAAGGGAAAATCAGCCTCTTTGAAAGTGGATTAAAAGCGTATCAAAAAAAAGGCTACACCATTATCATCGGGACGAAAGATGAGGGGCAAACCGGGCAAGTATTAAAAGCACTGGAAGGCTGGGATATTCCCGCCGTCTCCATGAATTCCCCCACAAGCACGGCAAACAAATACGCAGTAACGGTGATTCCTTATCACGTGAAAGAAGGTTTTGAGTTTACAGAGGATGGCGTCGTGTTCTTAAGCGTGGAAAAACTCTTCACCACAAGCAAGAAAGACCCACGAAAAAAGAAAAAATCGGAGATCTTTGACTACAAAGATTTAAAGATCCACGACTACGTCGTCCACGAACACCACGGCATCGGTCTTTATAACGGCGTGATCCAGCTCACCGTAGAGAATGTGGTCAAGGACTACCTATTGGTGGAATACGCAAAAGGCGATAAGCTCTATATCCCGGTAGAGCAAGTGGGCCTCATACAAAAATACGTCAGCGAAGAGGGTTTTACACCGAGAGTTCACCGCTTAGGCGGAGCCGAATGGCAAAAAACAAGGAATCGAGTCAAAAACGCCCTCAAAGAACTGGCCATCAACTTAGTGGAGCTTTATGCAGAACGGGAATCAAAGCCGGGATACGCCTTCGGTGAAGATACAGAATGGCAAAAGGAATTTGAGCTGAGTTTCCCTTATATGGAGACGGAAGATCAAGTGACGGCCATCGCAGACATCAAAAAAGACATGGAAAAAACCCGTCCCATGGATCGCCTTCTTTGCGGTGACGTGGGTTTTGGGAAGACGGAAGTGGCTTTAAGGGGCGCTTTTAAAGCGGTGATGGACAGTAAGCAAGTGGCCATCCTGGTCCCCACAACCATCTTAGCCCAGCAACACTACAACAGCATTAAGGAGCGTTTTCAGGACTTTCCCGTGAGGGTGGGACTTCTTTCCCGCTTTAAGACGGCCAAAGAAGTGAAAGAAACACTATCCCAATTAGAAGAAGGAAGCCTTGATATCATCGTAGGCACCCATAAGCTCCTGGGTAAAGAAGTAAAATTCCACGACTTAGGCCTTCTCATCATCGATGAAGAGCAGCGCTTTGGCGTAGGCCATAAAGAAAAAATCAAAGACATTCGTCGCAATGTAGACGTTCTCACCTTATCGGCAACACCCATTCCCCGTACCCTCAATATGAGTTTAAGCGGAATTAAAGATATGTCCCTCATTGAGACGCCACCGGAGAATCGTTATCCCATCCATACCTACGTCTTAGAATACGACGAAAAAAGAATCGCCGATGCTTGCAATCGTGAATTAAGGCGGGGCGGGCAAGTGTTTTTTGTTTAT
>CAYJGI010000044.1:0-835 GCA_964369705.1 uncultured bacterium | reverse complement strand
CGAAGATTTTGAGGAGATGCAGAAGACTTTAGAAAACCTCCTCCCCGAGGCCCGTATTGTATCGGCCCACGGTAGAATGACCAGTAGTATGCTGGAGCCGATTATGATGGATTTTTTGAATGGCAAGTACGATATTCTTCTCACGACGACGATTATTGAGACCGGCGTCGATATGCCAAGTGTCAATACCCTCATTGTTTATGATGCCGATCGATTCGGTTTAGCCCAGCTTCATCAATTAAGGGGGAGAGTAGGAAGAAGCAATCGACAAGCTTATGCATACCTGACGTACAAAAAAGACAAAAGCCTCTCGGAAACGGCGGAAAAAAGATTAAAAGCCATTAAAGACTTTACCGAGTTTGGTTCAGGGATTAAGATTGCCATGCGGGACCTTGAGATTCGAGGCTCCGGTAATTTATTAGGGGCCGAACAGCACGGCCACATTGTCACCGTAGGATACGAAATGTATTACAAGATCCTTCAAGAGGCCGTTATGGAACTGGAAGGAAAGGTCATTGACTTGCGTCCCGACACCACTGTAGACCTCCTCGTTGATAAGTATATCTCAAAGACGTATATTCCCCTTGAGAGCGATCGCATTGCCATCTATAAGAAGATGAATCGAGCGACGGGAGAAGAAGAACTCAGCGATATCATGGACGAACTCATCGACCGCTTTGGAGATGTTCCCCCTCCCGTGCATAATCTTTTTGAGCTCATCCAAATCAAGTTTATGGCGAAAGAACTATCAATACAAGAGATCACCCAATTCAAAAAACGGATTACCATGAAGCTGTATGACGATTTTGCCTTTGCTGAAGGGCATTTGAAGATT
>CAYJGI010000043.1:0-9615 GCA_964369705.1 uncultured bacterium | reverse complement strand
CATGGCCGACGACGTAGACCACAAGATCCATGGTATTCTTACAGCCGGACTTGACTAACATGTTTTCGATATGGCGTTTTACAGTTCCCTCTGCAATGGCCATTTCATCGGCGATTTCTTTGCGGGAATAGGAGTGGCAAAGGAGAGTTAAGACTTCAATTTCTCGCTCGGTGAAGGGGGCTTCACCTTGAGCTGTTGGGATTTCCATGGCCTTTGGGAAGGAGCCTTCTCCCTTCATGACGGCACGAATCATGGCCACAAACTCATCAATAGGCCTTGACTTAGATAAAAAAGCATCGGCGCCGGCTTTTTGGGCATCGGGGATATAAGAGATCTCATCAAAGCCCGACATGACAATAACTTTGATCTCAGGAAACTCAAACTTCAGTTTTTCTGCCAATTGAATTCCGCTACTGGTTTCTTCCATAGAGATATCGGTTAATACCACATGGGGCTTTAGTTCTTTACACAATGGAATGACTGTTTTTGTATGATGGGCACTCCCCACAAACAACAAATCTTCCTCGGCTTCAATGACACTACTAAAAGCATCCAATACAGATTGGTGATCATCAACAATGAATACTCGAATCATTTTTATCTCCTCTTCCGATTGTAATAATTAAGCTAAACTCGGGAATGACTTCGACTTTAAGAGATCCTCCGGCGTTTTCTACGCGACTTCTCATACCAAAAAGCCCTCCACCCTCCACAAGGCCACGGGTTGGCGGTTGACCATTGTTGGTGATCTCGATACGGTAATGATGGTTGTTTTCTATCATATGGACATGGATTTCTGTGGCACCGGCATGACGGATAGCGTTGGTTGAAGCCTCCCTTAGCACCGACAAAAACAAGAAAGCAATATCTTCTTCCACAGGTAATGTATCATGAAGAACAATGGATAGTCCGATTTTTTTGAAGTAGGCAGAGATTTCATCAAACAAGTATCCGGGATCTCGACTTCTTTTTTCTTTAATTTGATCTCTGATATCATCAATGAGTAAAAGAAAATCATGATAATCGGTAAAATCACTACTTTGGCTCATTCTCTGCATTGCCGTCAGTCTTTGACCTAATACATCATGAACTTGAGAACGAATGCTCAGATATTCTTTTTCCCTTTGAATGATTTCGATTTTTTGATTGAGTGCTTCGATTTCTTTCCTTTGATTGATGAGCTTTTCCCCTTCTTCTTCCAGCGTATAAAAAATACCCATGGATTGTGTGACGTCGGTGGCAATGATTTCGAAATAAGTATTGAAATGGTCACTAAAGGACCTTTTCGAAAAGCGCCAAGCATCGTGGGCAGTGCGAATTAATAAATCGCCTTCAATCACTTGGCAGTCGCCTTCTAGGATTTGTCCTTCTTGTAATAGTTGCCATAGTTTGGCACCGTTTTTGTGTTCTTTATTCGTAAAACGCATTAATACGTCTTGCATTTTGGTATTGATGAGATAGATATAACCATTCACATCGCAGAACATTATACCGGCAGGAAGAGTATCAAGGCCTTCTTTGACGGAGAAGGCAGAGATTTCGTTTTTTTGTTTATGGAGTGATTTTAGCGCAGAAACAAAAGCCCGATACATCATTAATAAAATCATGGCCAAATACAGATACGTAAAATCAATTCCAGGGACAAAAGACCCAAAGGAAAGACTAACGGTAAGAATAATAAAAACAGAGGAATTTGCTTTAATGATGCGCAAATAAATAAAATACAGGATCGTACAAAAACCAATAATATAAATGGCCCAATCGGCACCGTCCAGTGAGGCGATACCATAGCGCTTATTGGAGAATATGGTTACAGAGAGGAGCGTAAGGGCAGCAATAAAGAATAACAAAAGCCCTTCTCCAAGGACACCGCTGATTCTTTGCGCGTGATAGTCGGAGATTAAGATCCCCACATAAACCGATTGAATGGCAAACAACAGAGCAGAAAGTGAGAATAATATAACCAGAGTATGGGTTGAGGTTAAATACAGGTCACTCATGAACGATCCTCCTTTCTAAAGTACAGCAGATAAGCTTCGCCATCTTCCCAAGGTTTTTGAACGAAGCGATACGCCTTATCATGGGCGCCATCTTCTAAAGACGACGGTTCAAAGAGTGTACGATCAGAAATCACAGAGAATACAATATCATCGGCGGTATCATAAAGCTGCACAATCAAATTGGTGGCTTCCTCTGAGAGGGCGCTTTCAATCACCAAAGTAAAGAAATGGTACATAGACAGTACATCCTGTGTCTTAAGGAGCTGACTGTAGGTACTGCGTAAGCTGATATGTAAATTAAGTGGCAGTGTATAGTCGATGATCTCATGAAGGGCATTCATAAAAATCCCCGGTTGTTGTTCTTGTTGGTAGAGTACATTGATACGGAACATACACTCCCGTTTCATCATACAGATGAGGGCATTGATTTTGTTGAGGGGCGTTCTATCGGCGGGATTGTTTTTGTAAGATTCAATGAGCATCCTTGATTTTTCTGTACCGGATATGAGGGTCTGATCGATGTTTTCGTATACAATTTGTTCTGCCTGAATGGCGGCAAGATCTCCGTTTACTTCTACTTTTTGAAGTAAGAATTCGTTATTAAGACGAAGTTCTTCATTGACTTTTGATAGTTTTTGCTCGGCGGTATGGAGGGACGTGTAGTCTTCAAAGTAATTAAAATTTCCGCCGATGATGGGGCTTTTTTGTAGGGAGAAGTTTTGATCCACATTTTGTGTAACGTGGGATTTTTCTATAATGTGATGATCTTTATTGGTAATACTCATGGCAAGACTGGAATGCAAAAACAATCGCTTATATCCCATGTTACTGGGGAAAAGTCGACTACTCATACAAGCTTCCGTATAAAGGGTGATGATCATGGTGTTGGCAAAACTAATATCAAATTCTCTGATAAGCTGAATTCCGCTGACGTAGGCGGCAATATAGATAATCAAAATAAAATTCATGATTACAGGATAAAGAAAAGCCGATTTCTTAGGAGAGCTAAAACCACGATAGATGAGAATGGTCAGTGCAAAAGCGGTGCTAAGGAGTACCCAAACAATGACAAAGTAATACCCCAAATTATAGTCGTACGTATAAGAATCCATGCCATGAATATAGACATGAAAAACCTTACCATGGAGGTAATTGGTCATGACAAAAAGAAGGAGCAAAGATGTAATCACAAAATAGATTCTGTACATTTTTTGGTAGAGTTGTCGCCTTTTACTCTGGCTACAAAGCAGTGTAATATACACTAAAGAGGCGGGGAGCATCAGCATGGGAATGTAATAACTATACCAAATGATGATTTCTATAGCGGCATTTTGATTACTGATAGACTTAAAAACACCAAGGGTAATAAATAAGATTTGTAATCCACTGGCTATGGTGAGTACGCGGAGTATCTTCCCATCGGTCACTCGCCGTTTCAGCGTAAAATAATAGGCAATCAGGAAGAAAAGTAAAATCAGGTAAAAGGTCGTGATTTCCGTTGGTTTTGCAAAGCTATATCGCTCCGTATCAAAGGCCTTACGCATGAGCGTGGCACTCACTTGTGATGCCGCTCCATTGTAGGCATCGTATTGACTGACGATGGTAGCCCCCTCATAAGCTTCTTCATCTGGATAGTAGGCTCCATCACTGCGTCCATCCATCAATCGATACCCCATCTGCAGCAAATCAAGGTGAAAGGCTTCAGAAAAAGGCAGCACATCGCCATAGACGAAAGCACCAAAGGCAAGGGATAACGTACCATCTTCCGGCACAATGATTTCTAAATCACGGCCCTCTTTCATCATCTCTACAGCAATACTGTCTAAGGTGACCATAATAGGAAGGGTAGGATCATCGACATAAAACCGACACTCTTGGTCGATTTTTTTTATTTCTTCTGAGAGCGCTTCCAGTTGATAATCGCCATAAAGACCATAGGACATGGCGAGGAAAATTTGATGCGTCCTTGGATATTCCCACATATTCTTATCAACACGATGGCCCAAATCAAAGGAGATGGGAAGATCTGTAATGAGTAAATCACGAAAACTCAACACACTGACATCGGTCATCTCTCGATCGATGGCAATGACTACGGTATCGAGATAATGGGGATGAAAAACGTAGTTTTCATTATTTTGTAATAGAAAATGGGCTTGGGATCCGTACAAGGCACCGCTGGTATTTCCTTTAAAAGCCGCCAAGGATGATTCATACTTACATTCATCGAGGACAAGGGAGGGGTGTTCTTCTTGCAGTACTTTTTTGTAGTTGTTGCTATATTCGGGCATAACAAAAGAAGAGGCATAAAGATCATGGCCAAAACTAAAGAAAAAAATCAATATCAATGTCATAAGAAATAGGCGGTTATTTTTTTTCATTATGCGCTCCCTATAGTCTCCCATAAAAAATGGAGGATGAATCCATTAAAAAAATCAAACAAAATAGACAATATCCTCACAATAAAAACCTGTTTTTGCTGTCATATATGGCTTATAGCTGATTTTCATTATACCAAAACCTATTTTTTAACGTCCCCTACAATTGTATAGGTTTTGGCCATTCTCCCATAAAATAATAATAAAAAAAGATGCTTAGCATCTTTTTTAAGTGGAAGATTCAGTAATCGTTTTAATAAGAATTACACTTCATCAAACTCAGGAATAATAAATCGCTGGGCAACCACGTCAACGGCCAGTTTAATCATGTTATCATAGCCTGTTTTTGATTTTATATTGGCGATGTGATAGTTGAGGGTACTCCTTAAGATGTGGAGTTTTTCGCAGATGGTATTATAATTGTGGCCATTAATAATGAGCCTTAAGATTTTTAGTTCCTGTTTTGTAAAATCAGTAGCCTTCGCAAGACCTACCACGATTTCCGGTGATTTGTCAGGGTAGATGACATGGCCCTCCATAACGGAAGCCATGACATGAAGGAGTTTTTCACTACTATGGTCCTTGTACCAAAAACCTTCAATACCCGAGGCTTTAGCTTCTGTGATGTGTTTTTGTTCCACCAAATAAGTGACGATAATGATTTTGATATTAGGTTTTTGCGCTTTAATGACTTGTGAGATTTTAATGCCGTTTTCTTTTTTTGCAGTGTGAATATCCATGAGGATTAAATCAACGGCATGGTGGTGGCAAAAATCAACAGCTAAATCAGCATCTTTTAAAGATCCTACAATATGGTAATCACCGCTTTCTGAAGCGATGTAATGTAATAATTCTCTAGAGCTTTGCTGATCATCAACAATAAGTAGATTATACATTTTGATCTCCGTAGATTTCGTAAAGTGATTATGGTACATAGAATGGGGGGTCATTTTAAATTACGTACATGATTATCATACATGAGCGTGGATTTTTTTGCAATGATTGTCCCATGCATCATCATATCATCAAAAAAAAATCAAAAAATGTGCCGTTTGGCACATTGTGACAATAGAAGGCACCACATAGAATAAAGGTATAAACATACATTTATTTTAGGAGGATTAAGAAAATGAAAAAATTATTATGTATGGTCGTTGCATTAATGATGACAATGGTTTTGCTCGTAGGGTGTTCCGGTGGTGGTTCGGGGGAAGCATCGACACCCGATGAAGTTAAGGGGGAAGTTTTTGAGACGGAGAAGTTGAGTGTTTTAGTACCCGATGGATGGATGGCCTTTATGGGTCCTGATATCTTTAATGAGTATGATGGAGAATCTAACCCCACAGTGATTCAAATGGGTAAAGGCATTGAAGAGTCCCTTGGATTATTGCAAAAACCGGCCATCTATATTTATTTTAATGCAGATACACCGGCGGGAGATCCTGAGGTTTCAAAACCTTTTTATGAAAATGTTGAAGATGTAGAATCCTTTGATGCTGCCGGCTTTACATGGATTGGTTTTACCGGTGAGAGCATCGGTTATCCATCGGCAGTGCTTTCCTCTCAAGCCAATGAGACCGATTCATTTAATGTAACGATGACACTGGAAAACGGTGGTGACTCCATCAGCATTGATGATGCCGATGTACAAGCCATTCTCGACAGTATCAAGATCTTAGGATAATAATATACTAAAGGAGAAAAACAATGAATAATGAAAAACTACAAGGCTCTTCCTTTGTCAAAGTATCTGGGATTTTAATGATTATCGGTGGCGCAATTGTCGCCATTATTGGAGCGCTTGCTTTAGCCGGCACCATGGCTTATGCTGAGTTGGCTGCCTTCGCCGGTGTCCTTGGGATGCTGATTTCAGCTTCTGCTGTGGCGATAGTAGGTGGTGCTATTCAGCTAGTCGTAGGGATTCTCGGTGTGAAACACAGCCGCAACCCAGAAAAAGCCGACTTACTTATGAAAGCCGGTATCGTCGTTGCAGCCCTCTCTATCCTCAGTCTTGTCCTTAATTTAATGGCTGGCGGTACCTTTAATATCATTTCGGTACTTACAGGATTACTGATTCCAGGACTCTTTATCTATGGCGCCATGCAGAATAAAAAAACCATGGAATAATTTGATTTGAATATCGTATATTTTCACAAAGACCCTCGTACATTTTACGAGGGTCTTTTTATATTACAATATAGTGACAAAGCTTGTAAAAATATTCAAATATAGTATAATGATACTATATTATGTCAAAAAAAGGAGGCGTATACTTTGGACGAAAACGGTAAAAAAATCATTGAGATTAAAGACATCCGTAAGGTCTACAAAATGGGAAAAGAAAAAGTCATCGCCCTCCATGGCGTCAACCTTGATATTTACGAAGGCGAAGTCATTACCATCTCCGGCACCAGTGGCTCCGGTAAATCAACGCTCCTTCATATTATGGCAGGCCTTGAAAAACCGACGAAAGGTACTGTCACCATCGGGCGCCACGAGATTACAAAATTCGGGGAAGATAAACTTGCTTTATTCAGAAGAAAATATACAGGTTTTATTTTTCAATCTTTTCACCTTTTGAGCAATTTAACGGCCCTTGAAAACGTCATGCTTCCCTTAGTTTTTCAAGGAAAACCAAAATACAAAAGACAAAAAGCAGCAGCGAAGATGCTGGCGGCAGTGGGCCTTGAAGAACGATTAAAACACAAACCCACGGAGATGAGTGGCGGACAACAGCAAAGAGTGAGTATTGCCAGGGCTTTTGTTAATAAGCCTCCCATCGTCATTGCCGACGAACCCACAGGAAACCTCGACTCTAATACGACGATTGAGGTACTGGATCTCATTACAAAAATGGCAAGACAAAACAAACAAACACTCATCGTTGTATCCCACGACACAGAAATCTGGGAATACTCAGACCGTGTGGTACATATGAAAGATGGAAAAATCATTTCAATAGAAAGTGGCGGTAAAAAACATGCATAATAAAAATACAAAAATCTCCGTAATTCTTCTAATACTCATCATGATCATGACACTGATCCCAGGCTCTTTACTGGCTACAGGTGATGGGACGACGACACCTCCCACGGGAGATATGCCAATGCTCCAAATCCTCAATACAGAAGGTGGCGTGGCAGAACCCAATTCCAGCACCACCATTAAAATTCAATTAGAAAACTACTCTTATTTCCCCGCTTACGATATAGAAGTCTCTATCGAAGCACAGGATGAAAAAACAGAAGAGATGTTTTCCCTGACTCAACTGGCTCCCGTTAAGATCCCTTACGTTGTTCCCATGCAAAAAATAGATTTTGATTATATCGTTATGCCGGAGCCCTATATCGAAAAAGGCACCTATGCCTTTAACGTCAATTACAAATACCACAACAGCCAAGGCACTGCCTTTACCGGTAGCAATATTGTATACATAACAGCTCAAAACACAGCATCACCGGAAAACATCTCCATGGAAGCCACGTCCCATGCTGCCTTCGAAAAAGACATGGAGCAAGATATTAATTTTGCCATAACCAACATCGGTCAGCTAACGGCCGATGATATTGAAGTGAAGCTTAGCAGTGATACAAGCGACTTTGCCGTATCAAAGGGAAGCGATAAGAAAAGCGTAGGTACTTTAGAGCCCGGTGGAATCCAGTACGTGATGTACACTCTAAAACTCCTAAATGATGCCGATGTATCCATGATTCCCGTAACACTGGAATACGCTTATAATGATGCCAGAGGAGAGCGGAAAACCGCTACCCAAACCATCTATCTCAACACAGAGATCAAAGAAGAAGTAGAGGTATCCACCAATGAAAGTGTGCCAAAAATCATTATCGATGAGTACAAAGCAGAGCCCACCATTGTAGATGCGGGAGAAAACTTTGACTTAAGCATCTCTTTTCAGAATACCCATAGTACCAAATCTATTAAAAACTGCAAAATATTCCTCACCGTAGATGAAGCGGGTAGTGCAACCACCGGTAGTGTCTTTAGTCCGGTAAATGCCAGTAATACCTTCTATATTGACAACATCTCTCCAAAAAAATCAGTAACTGAAAGCATTACCATGTATACCGTCCCCGATGCCGTTCCTAAGACGTATTCCATCACCGTGAATATGGAGTATGAAGATGCCACCGGTAAAGCGTACACCAGTACCGATTATATTGGAATTCCCGTACGCCAAATGATTAAAGTAGAAATGGGCGAAATCATGATCGAAGGTGCCACCATGGTGGGAGAGAGCGGATACCTCATGGCCAACGTCATGAATACAGGTAGAGCCGACGTCAAAAACCTCAAAATCAACGTAGAAGGTGATTTTGATAAGTACGATGCAGAAAAATACATTGGTGAACTTAAAGTAGGTACCACCAGTAGCTTTGAAGCCATGGTCATTCCCATAATGGCAGGGGAGACGCCCGGTGAAGTAATTGTCTCCTACGACACTTTAGATGGAGAGACGGTAACTCTATCGGAGCCTTTTACACTGAATGCCATGGAGTACGTTATGCCGGAGCCACCTATTGATCCTACTTTCCCCGTTGGACCGGTGCCGGAAGAGCCAACGACGAACTGGTGGCTTTACGGTGCTATTGGCGTCGGTGGTGCGTTGATTTTGCTCGCTATTATTCTAACTATTATGAAAAAACGTAAACTCAAAAAAGAATTTGGGTTAGACGACGATGAGTAAGCTCGATCTTTTTTTACTATCAATCAGAAATCTATGGAAAAGGAAGTTAAGAACGGTACTTACCATCTTGGGTGTTTTGATTGGTACCAGCTCTATTGTTCTTATGGTATCCCTGGGTATTGGCATGGAACAGAGTATGCTGGCTCAATACGAACAGTGGGGCGACCTTACCATGATTAATGTATACAAAGGCTATTCGGGCCCTGGGAGCGATAACGATACAGACGTGAAGCTGGATGATGCCGCGTTAGATACTTTTCGTGCCATTCCCGGTGTCACCCTTGTGGCGCCGGAGATTACAATATCCGTTAGGCTAAAAAGCGGAAAATACGAGTCATGGGCCACTGTCATGGGTTATGATACCGTGGATATGGATGCCCTTGATTATGACCTAGAAGAGGGATTGTATTACAGCGATAGCAGTAAGAATGAAGCCGTCTTTGGCGCTTTTATTGGACAGAATTTTTACGACACCAGTGGGCAAGGCAATCTATATGGTTATTATGATTATGGCATATACGAAGAAGGCGAA
>CAYJGI010000042.1:0-10196 GCA_964369705.1 uncultured bacterium | reverse complement strand
TTGCTACCTTTGATATTGGCGATACAAGATACACCTTAGATGATGTGGCCATAAAGTCCATCGACTTAGAACAAAACACGACTAACAAAATCACCTTTACGTATACCACATCGGACATTGCCCGTTTAGTGGCATGGACGGTAGAGTATGTGTACCAAGGTACGGCGGTAAATGGAGACCTCTTCACCGGTGATTCGGGAGCGATCGTATTCCATACAGCGCCTGAATTCTTCGAGGTTGGTGGCTATCGCTACACCCTCAATGATCAATCACAAAAATCGCTACAATTAGAGAAAGACGCCGTCAATAAGATGATCTTCATCTATGACCGCACGCCAATTACGCCACCGGTAGATCCAACCCCAGATCCAAATCCGAATCCAACGCCGTCAACGAAAGTTTTAGTTATTTTCAATGGCGGGCTCTACGGTGACTTAAGAGGCCAGAGTAGCGAACTCGTCAATAGAGGCGACAAGCCAAGCGTTGTACCGACCATTGTTCCATATACCGGTTACAGCTTCGTAGGCTGGTCACTCAACAGACAAACCATCGTTTCACCAACCAGCATCACCATTACAGAAGATACCGTATTCTTAGCCATGTACAGAGATGAAGAAGGCAACTTAATCCCCGGTGATGAAGTGCCCGATACCTCTACCGGTGGTCTACCGGGACTTAATACGGAAGATCATATGGTATACATGTATGGTGACGACACAGGCACCTTCCGCCCCGATGCGCAGATGACCCGTGCCGAAGTGGTTGTTATGTTATCAAGATTCTTAATTGATCCAATGCCCGCTGGCTACAAAGGACAATCTTCATTCAAAGATGTGGATCCAAATGCATGGTATGCAGATGAGATTGCCTACATGGAGCAGTTTGGCATTATTAAAGGATATCCAGATGGAACCTTCAGACCGGAAGCATCGATCAGTAGAGCAGAGTTTGTGACCGTTGTATCTCAATTCGCAAAACTCAATGACTCGAACCATAGATTCTTCCCCGATGTAGAGAGCGATTTCTGGGCAGCAAAATACATCAACTCAGCATATCTTAACGGTTGGATTACCGGCGATGAGAACGGAAATTTCCGCCCGAATGCAGCCATCACCCGCGCTGAAGTTGTAAGGATTACCAATGGTGTACTTGATAGAAGTCCAGATGTCGGATTTATCAATGACAACATGATGTCCTTAAGATTGTTCCCCGATGTAAGCATGAACCACTGGGCATTCTACGAAATTGTTGAAGCCACTAATTTTCACGACTATGTCATCAAATCCGGGAGAGAGTACTGGACTTGGTTAGCGTAAAATAGTGCCCGAAGACAAACAAACAAAAACAAGGTGACCGACAGAGGGGTCACCTTGTTTTATTTTTTTATGATGCTAAAAAAAACAGCACATTGTAACAACGCTTACCACAAAAAGACGTTGTTATTTTACTGAGAACATAAATAACATTTTTTAAAAAAGCGTATAATATAGAAGTGGATGAGAAAATAAAATAAAAGAATTATAAATAGATATAGACAATTGCACAAAAGTATGTTAAAATTTCTACAATGAGTAAAATAAGTAATTAAATATAGGGAGGAATTAAAAATGAAAGGTTTTGCAATGTTAAAGATTGGCCAAGTAGGCTGGATCGAGAAAGATGTACCAAAGATTGGACCTAACGATGCTTTAGTGAGACCCACAGCGATTTCACCGTGTACTTCTGATATCCATACCGTATGGGCAGGGGCATTAGGAGAGCGATCTGACATGGTTTTAGGGCACGAAGCCGTAGGCATCGTCGTAGAAGTCGGCGAACTCGTTAAAGACTTCAAAAAAGGCGACAGAGTCATCTCTGCTGCCATTACCCCTGACTGGAATTCGGTGGAAGCCCAAGGAGGATTTGCAATGCACTCCGGTGGTATGCTTTCCGGTTGGAAGTTTTCTAATTTTAAAGATGGCGTTTTTGCTGAGTATTTCCACGTCAATGATGCCGACGGTAACTTAGCCCACATTCCCGATGAGATTGATGACGTAACGGCAGTAATGCTTTGCGACATGATGCCAACGGGTTTTCACGGTGCAGAATTAGCACAGGTAGAATACGGTGATAGCGTTCTTGTTATCGGTATTGGCCCTGTAGGTCTTATGGCTGTAGCAGGAAGCGCCTTAAGAGGTGCCGCCGAGATCTATGCCGTAGGTTCAAGACAAAACTGCATCGACGTAGCAAAAGAGTACGGTGCAACCCACATCATTAACTACAAAGATGGCTCCATTGAAGATCAAGTGATGAAGCTCACCGGTGGCAAAGGCGTAGACAAAGTCATCGTGGCCGGTGGTGATAATGATACTTTCATGACGGCTATTGAAGTCTTAAAGCCCGGTGGAATCATCGGCAACGTGAATTATTTAGGAGAAGGCGACTATGTTCGTATCCCCCGTGTGGAGTGGGGCTTTGGTATGGGACACAAGACAATTGCGGGAGGCTTAATGCCCGGTGGTCGTCGTCGCTTAGAAAGACTTCTGGCTGTGGTAAAAGCAGGTAGAATCGACCCTGCAAAACTGGTTACCCACACATTCGAAGGCCTTGATAAAGTAGAAGAAGCCCTTCTTCTTATGAAAGATAAGCCTCAGGATCTCATTAAGCCCGTTGTACTAGTCAAATAAGCATTCTATATCTGAATAAAGCAAAGATGCTACGAGAGTAGCATCTTTTTTATTGTTTTTTTTAGTTTTAAGTTGTGAAAACAAGAATAATATATTATACTGAAGGTAGTTATGACATAGCGTTTCATGATTTTATGGAAAGGGTGGTTATAGTATGGCAGAGATTAAGCAGTTTAAAAAAGTACTGGTCGCCAATCGTGGCGAAATTGCAATTAGGATTTACAGAGCGCTGAATGAATTAGGAATTCAGACGGTGGGTATTTTCTCTAAGGAAGACAAGTATTCCCTCTTTAGGACGAAGACCGATGAGAGTTATGAGTTAGATCCTACCAAAGGCCCCATAGATGCCTACCTCGATATCAAAGGCATTATTAAAATCGCCAAGGACAAAGAAGTAGATGCCATCCATCCGGGATACGGATTCCTATCGGAAAATCCGGAGTTCGTCAGAGCCTGTGAAGAAGCGGGTATTGCTTTCATTGGCCCATCGAAGGAAACCATGTTTCTCATGGGAGATAAGATATCTTCTAAGAAGATTGCCACGGAATGTGGTGTCCCCATTATCCCCGGGATTGATTATGCCCTTAAGACAGAGGAAGAAGTCTTAAGAATCGCCGATGAGATCGGTTACCCCGTCATGCTTAAAGCTTCTAACGGAGGTGGTGGACGTGGTATGCGTATCGTCAACTCCAAAGAAGAAATGCCAAAAGAATTCCAAGAAGCCGTCCAAGAAGCCAAAAAAGCTTTCGGTGATGACCGCATCTTTATTGAAAAATACTTAAAAGATCCAAAACATATTGAAGTACAAGTCATCGGCGATCGATACGGTAATATTGTACACTTATTTGATCGTGACTGTTCCATTCAGAGGCGCCACCAAAAAGTCATTGAGTACGCACCGGCTTTTACCATCAAAGAAGAAGTCAGGCAGCGGATTTTTGATGATGCCATTACTTTATCTAAGAAAGTGGGGTACAAGAATGCGGGGACACTGGAATTCTTAGTGGACAGCGATCAAAACCACTACTTCATCGAAATGAATCCAAGGATACAGGTAGAGCATACCGTATCGGAGATGGTAACGGGTATCGATATTGTACAAACACAGATTTTGGTTGAAGAAGGGTATCCTTTAGATTCAGAAGAAATCAATATCAAAAGCCAAGAAAGCATTGAATGCAAAGGCTATTCCATACAGCTGCGTGTCACTTCAGAGAATCCATCCAATGGCTTCTTACCGGAGACCGGTAAGGTTACCGAATATCGTTCCGCCTCCGGTAACGGAATTCGACTTGACGGAGGAAGCGCTTATACGGGAGCCGATATCACGCCATATTACGATAGTTTGCTGGTCAAAGTCATTGCCACCGATCGTAGTTTTAAGGGAGCCATCAATAAAGGCGTGCGCGCTCTGAAAGAGACAAGGCTGAGAGGGATTAAGACGAATATTCCTTTCTTAGTCAATGTACTGCAGAACGATACTTTCATCAAAGGCCACGCCACCACGACTTTTATTGCTGAGACGCCTTCCCTTTTTGCTATTAATTTTGGTAGAGATCGAGCCACTCGCATTGCTGAGTTTATCGGTAACAAGATTGTCAATGAAGCCAAAGGCAATAAGCCCGACTTAAAATCACCGAAGGCACCCCTTCCCGAAGGGCGTATCTTTACCGGTGCGAGAGATCGTCTCTTAGCAAAGGGGGCCATGGCCTTTACGCAAGAGATATTAAAAGAGAAAAAACTCTACATCACCGATACTTCCATGCGTGATGCCCATCAATCCCTCATGGCCACAAGGATGCGTACTTTAGATATTTTAGGTGCGGCGCCTCTTACCAATGAAGTGATGCGCCATGGTTTTTCTGTGGAAGCTTGGGGCGGTGCGACTTTCGATGTGGCTTATCGTTTTCTGAAAGAATCTCCCTGGATTCGCCTAGAAGCGCTGAGAAAAGCCATGCCCAATACGCTGATCCAAATGCTCCTTCGTGCCTCTAATGCTGTGGGATATAGCAATTATCCCGACAATGTGGTCAGTAGTTTTATCCATACGGCGGCGGAGCGGGGCATTGATGTTTTTCGTATTTTTGATAGCCTCAACTGGGTAGAAAACATGAAGATGCCCATTGAAGAATCTTTAAAGACCGGCGCCATTGTTGAAGGTGCCATCTGCTACACCGGCGATATTTTAGATCCCAATGAGTGTAAATACACCCTTGACTACTACGTAGCCAAAGCTTTAGAATTGGAAGCCCTCGGTTGCCATATGATTGCCATCAAAGACATGGCGGGCCTTCTTAAGCCTTATGGTGCAAAGACACTATTCTCTACCCTTAAGAATGAACTTAAGGTCCCCATTCATTTTCATAGTCATGATACAACGGGCAATGGCGTCAGTGCCATACTAATGGCCAGTGAAGCCGGTGTCGATATCGTCGATACGGCTATTGAGTCTATGAGTTCTCTCACCAGTCAACCTTCCATGAATTCCGTGGTAGAAGCCCTTAAGGGTACGGAGAGAGATACGGGGTTTGATCCTTCAGAACTTACAAAACTCAGTCAGTACTATGATGGCGTGAGAAAAATCTACGAAGCCTTCGAAAGTCCCCTAAAGACGCCGACGACAGAAATCTACAAGTACGAAATTCCCGGTGGGCAATACTCCAATCTCTTAGCACAAGTGAAGGATATGGGCTCGGAGGATAGCTTTGAAGAGATTAAGACGCTCTATAAAGAAGCTAATGATCTTTTAGGAAATATTATTAAAGTGACACCAACGGCAAAAATCGTAGGTGACCTGGCCATCTTTATGTCAAAAAACGGCCTCAATAAAAACAACATCTTAACGGAAGGTAAAGAGCTTTCTTACCCCGAGTCTGTAGTAGACTACTTCTCAGGCCTCGTGGGTCAGCCCGACGGCGGTTTCCCCAAGGAACTACAAGAAATCGTCCTCAAAGGTAAAACCCCTCTCACAGAGAGAGCGGGCAAGATTTTGCCACCGGCAGACTTTGAAGGGATTCGTGCCCATCTATTGACAAAAAGCGGGCTTAAAGAAAAAGCCGTTAATCAAAGAAATATTTTAAGCTATGCACTATATCCCAAAGTGTACGATGATTATTGTCAGCATCTGGAATATTATAATGATGTATCGAGATTACAAAGCCACGTATACTTCTATGGCCTCAAAAAAGGCGAAGAAACATCCATTAAAATCGGAGAAGGTAAAGACATCACCATCCGCTTTATTGATATGACAGAAGCCGACGAAAATGGCAAAAGAGCGCTTACCTTTGAGATTAATGGCGTCATGAGAGAAATCTCTATTCAAGATAAAGACTTGAAGGTCAATACCGACAAAAAACTTATGGCGGAGAAGGGCAACATGTTCCAAATCGGATCCCCCATCCCCGGTACCGTATCTAAGATTGTGGTAGAAGAAGGTCAGGCCGTCAAGAAGAATGAAGTCCTACTCATTGTAGAAGCCATGAAGATGGAGACTTCCATCGTAGCAAAGGAAGATGGCGTGGTAGATAAGATCTACGCCAAAGAAGGAGAGCGTGTCATGCAAGAAGAGCTTCTCATCACCTTTGTGAAAGAATCGTAGAAAAATCATTTTCATAAAGCTTAAAGAAAAAAATGAAAGCAAGAGAAAAGGCAGCGGTAAGAAGGCTGCCTTTTCTTTTTTGTCACCATGGATGAGGTGAAGTGAACTGTAGAAGGGATGGTTTTTTGTACCGTCTTTTGATACAATGAAGATAATCACAAAACAAAAAGGAGAGATCGCTATGGAGAATTGCCATACTTACTACATGAAAGAAGCTTTAATAGAAGCAAAAAAAGCGCAAGCCATAGGCGAAATCCCCGTAGGCGCCATCCTCGTATTAGAGGGTAACATCATAGGGAGAGGTCATAACCTCAGAGAAAAACGTGGAGATATTGCCGCCCATGCAGAGATTATTGCCCTACAAGAAGGCGCAAAGGCGGTGGGCCATTGGCGTTTGCAAGGGGCAGATTTATACGTTACCCTTGAGCCTTGCCCCATGTGTGCCGGCGCCATTCAACAGGCAGGTCTTCGCCGATGTATCTATGGTGCAGACATAGAAGTCGAGGGTAAGATTCCTTACAGGGCATCGGATCTTTTAGATCATCCCGCGCTAGGCCATCGGGTTTTGTTACTGTCCGGTGTTTTACAAGAAGAAGCAAAGCAGTTGTTGACCGGTTTTTTTAAAAATAAAAGAATATAAACAGCAAGAAGCCCATCGATGATTCGATGGGCTTCAAAAATTATAAATCTTAACTACGGTGAAAGCTTAATCCATAGATGCTGAAGGAATCGGTGCTTTAATTAAGGGGTGGAGGAGATCCTTGCAAAGCTCGTAAAAATGTGCTTAAAGACCATTTTTGTTTTCTTTGCGCCCCGATATTCCGTCGATACTTTGTGAATCTTATTTATCCGATGAAATGCACCTTGTTTTCGTGTTTGCGATTTGAATCGAGTCACAATACAGTGATTTGAAACGGGATTCTATTAACAATACGCGTTACTTCATTGCCTTTTATATAAATCATTTTATATAAAGCATCTTGGATATATCTTTCTGATGATGCCTACGCCATGGTAGGCGACGACGGTGCTTCCCCATATCGTCCGTAGTATCAGAAAATTCTCATAAGTAACTTTCTTTTTATCAATGGAATGATTCAAAAGAAGAGTAGAGTGTGTATTATGTTCGCCATTGCCTGAACCGGCAATAAGTTGTGTAAGGGCTTAGCCACTATACATGATTATGGGATCATAATACCTTTCTTAGCTAACAGACGATCGGGGAGATTATGCTTTGGCTCACTCAAACCTGTAATCTCCTTTCTTATTCAGTAGATTTGCCCGTACTTGCAGCAGATGTGAGAAGGTCTTACCATGGGCTCAGTCCTCCGAAAAGCTCCAAAGAAGCTTCATCGATGTTTGGGAAAGGACAGTTCATGATTACTTTCTATTTGCAGTGCAATCTTTACTTAGCAGGCAACATCTTTACCACACGAATAAGATCCATGGAGGCGGCACCCACCCAAATCTCTAAAAGTGGGTAAGGCGATGTGCTACGTATAGATTCTTCTGCTTGTAGAAGCCGCTGAACCGATCCCAATGTACCTATAGGAGAGGAAAAGTAGGTAGAATCATAGGGCACGCCTCTTACGGTAAGGCGTATTGTTAAGGGTGTTGTGGCTTTTTCACAAAAGTTCTGTCAAAAGCTTGCTGCCGACGATCTTCAATTACTTCCCTGAAGCGTAGAGCCTACGGGTATAATCAATAGATGGAGGGCGCAAAACCCAAAACACGGTACTTGATTCTAATCTTCATAATCTTCTTAGGCGATGGAAGTACCACCGAATGTATCGGTAAAACGTCCACCATTGGGATTCTTGAGCCAAAGAAAGAGAAAGAGCCTTTGTTATAAAGACAATAGGGCTTTCCACCTATACTATTCGAGGGAGGAAGAGATAAGGTGATAGTGCCTTCCGATGAGCGATCCCCGTGGGATCTTCCACTACTTCTGCTATTCCTAACCTTTACGAACGAGCATGGCATAAAGGAGAATAGAAGAAGGTAGAATTCATCAACTATGAAATCTTTCTTTGTACTTTATAGTATACAACAATACCCAAAAAAGTGCAATAGTTATTTTAATTATTTTTATAGAAATTTAATATATAAATAAAAATGATACAAGAAAAATCAAATAAATAAAAACATCCCTTTATTTCCGAGGAAATAAAGGGATATTTACTAGATATATAATGATTGCAACAAAAAAACACAAGAAAAATATCAAAAAATATCGAAAAACAGAACTATTTGTTATTTTTATAGAAAAAGCGTCTCGTCAGGCGAATCGCCGGCAAAAACCAGAATTTCTCCATATCTTTTGCCACATGGCCTAATTCTTCGCTGATAGCAATGGATTGGGGACAGTGACTTTCGCATTGTTTGCACGACTTACAAAGGGAGGCGTACCCCGGATTCTTCGTAAAGGCGGCGGTGTTTTGGATATAGTAGAGCCAGGCTTTTCCCGTCTTTAGGGTGTATTTTTCGTTGTATTCATTAAAGCAAGTGGCAATGTCTACACCAAAGGGGCAGGGCATACAATAACCACAGGCGGTGCATGGGACTTTGATCGATTGATTGAGAATGGCTTTGACTTCTCCATAGAGGGTTTTTTGATCTTCTTCTAAAACCATTGGCAAGGCTTCTTTTGCCGTCGCCACATTCTCTAAGAGGTCTTTTTCGCTTCGCATGCCACTTAATACCAAGGTCACTTCCGGCAAATCCCAAATAAACTCCAAAGCAAAGCGTGCGGGACTTTTGCCGGGGACTTTTTGTTGCAACAAGGCCTCCGCTTCCTTAGGAAGGTGGCTAACGAGGCGTCCACCACGGAGGGGTTCCATGACGATGATGGGAAGACCCTTCTTGTGGGCGTATTTGAGACCTCTGGTACCGGCTTGATTATGGGTATCTAAGTAATTGTATTGAATCTGGCAAAAATCCCAAGGGTAGGCATCTACAAGTTTTAAAAATTCTTCGCCCTTCCCATGGAAAGAAAAACCGATATTGCGAATCTTTCCTTCTTCTTTTTTCTGTGCAATCCATTCTATAAGCCCAAGATTCAGGAGGCGATCGAAGGACGCCCTATCGGGGAGCATATGGATTAAATAATAGTCGATGTAAGAAGTCTTCAGTCGCTCCAGCTGGGTGCTTAAGAACTTGTCAAAGTCTTCTGCGCCTTGGACTCGATAATGGGGAAGCTTCGTTGCCAGGTAGACCTGATCTCTTAGATGATGCCGATGGAGCACATCCCCCAAAAATCCTTCACTCTTACCATAATGGTAGATATAGGCGGTATCAAAGTAGTTGATGCCTTCTTCTATGGCACGGAGGATGAGGGCTTCGCTTTCTTTTTCGTCGATTTTGAATCCTTTTTCGGGAAAACGCATACAGCCAAAGCCTAAAGCCGACAGCTCATCATTGTTTTTGTGATTTTTTCGGTACTGCACTTTGACCGCTCCTTCCTATAAATCTTCTTTAATATTCTGAATCTCTACCAAGTGGTGATAGAGGCCTTTTTGATTCAACAGTTCTTCATGGGTACCCTGCTCAACGAGCTTGCCATTCTCGAGGACTAAGATGCAGTCTGCCGATTTGACGGTGGAGAGGCGATGGGCAATGACGAGCATTGTTCTTGAGCCCATGATTTGTTTGATGGCTTTTTGGATTTCACGTTCTGTTTCTGTATCCACGGAGCTTGTAGCTTCATCGAGAATGAGAAGACATCCCGGTGTGAGCATGGCTCTGGCGATGGCGATACGCTGCTTTTGGCCGCCGGAGAGACGCATTCCCCGCTCTCCAACAATGGTATCAAAGCCTTCCGGTAAGTCTTTGATAAAATCATAAATACAAGCCATCTTCGCCGCTTCTACGGCTTCTTCAAGGGTGGCGGAGGGATTGCCGTAGCGAATATTATCGAGGATGGTACCATT
>CAYJGI010000041.1:788-10247 GCA_964369705.1 uncultured bacterium | reverse complement strand
TAGGCCTAAAATCCATCATAAAGGCACGATAAATCCCTTGTTTTTTGGTGTTTGTACTACTACGGCCATACCTCTCAAAACTATAGAAATGAGGTTTTTATTGATATGAATTTATATCCACCACAAACACGTCAAGCTTTACCACAAAGCACAACAGTATCCATGGTACCAAGCCAGACCTCTCTTGGATCACCCATCGGTTGTACCCCTTATCCACCACCTTGCCAGTGTGGTTGCTGTCCTTTCTGCATTAATTTTACAGGTCCCACAGGTCCTACAGGCCCAACTGGTATTGATGGCGCTACCGGCCCAACCGGTCCAACCGGTCCCACAGGCCCTACAGGCCCAACTGGTCCAACCGGCGCAGCCGGCGGAACCGGTCTAAGAGGCGAAACAGGTCCAACCGGCGCTACAGGTGATACCGGTGCTACAGGTGCCACCGGTGCAAACGGTGAAAGAGGTGCCACAGGAACACTCACAGGCATTACCGCTCAGCTCACCACTTGCGGTACTCTCCTTCCCGGCGATCCTGTCCTCTTTAATACCACACCTCTCAATGAGTCTGTCAATATCGAATACACGTTAGATAGTGGCTCCTTTGACATTTTAGAATCGGGTAACTACTTTGTTACTTGGCAAATCAATGTGGATCAAGGATGCTACGACACCATCGCTACGGCTATTACAGTCAATGATGTTGAAGTTGTCAGCACCAGCTCCTATCTAAGAAGAGGCTCGCTCTATGGCTCTGCTCTCATTGATATTGGTGATGCTCCTGCTACCTTGAAGCTCATCAATGCTTCTCCCTTTGACATCATTTATGATGGCGATGCAGAAATCATGGCAAGCTTTACCATTCTTGACGTATTCTAAAAAGAACGAACAAAAAGCCACCCCTACAGGGTGGCTTTTTATGGTTATTTTTTGGTGTAATGGGTGTGGAGGTACTCATGGTGCTTATCGCCGATATAATCGCGATAAATGGCCTCCATGGCGGGATTCTCATTGCTTCTCTTAAACTGAGACATACGGTCTGTACGGTAAATCCCCTCTGCTCTCTTCTTCTTGCCTTCGGTACGGGTGTTTGGCTGGCCGGCACCACTGATACAACCACCGGGGCAAGCCATGACTTCGATAAAATCAAAATGCATTTCGCCTTTTTCCATGCCTTCTATGACAAGCTCTGCATTCTTTAGACCACTGACCATGGCAATGCTGAGTTTGAGGCCATCGATTTCCACATGGGCTTCTTTAATTCCATCAATTCCACGGAATCCGGCAAATTCCAAATCGTGCATTTTGTTGGGATTCTTATCGTGCATCAGGGCACGGACGGCAGCTTCTGTTACACCACCGCTGGCACCGAACAGTACGCCGGCACCACTATAAATACCAAAAGGCATATCCAGGGCTTCCGGTAGAAGTTTTTCGAATTGAATGCCCGCTTCTTTAATCATCGTTACCAATTCTTGAGTGGTAATGACGGCATCGATATTGGGATCATCGTGCATTCTAAACTCGGGACGAATGGCCTCGTATTTTTTTGCGGTACAAGGCATGATGGCTACCACGAAGGATTTTCTGCGGTAGGGCTTTTTCTTATCTTTTAGCTTTAACACACTCCCAAACATCTGCATGGGAGAGCGACAGGTAGAGAGATTATCAAGAAGCTCCGGATGATTCATCTCTGCATATTGAACCCAAGCGGGGCAGCAGGACGTAAACATGGGGAACTTACCGCCTTTCTCGAGGCGCTCTTTGAGTTCGCCCGCTTCTTCAAGGATTGTCATATCTGCACCGATAGACGTATCGTACACACGATCAAAACCAAGCATACGCATGGCCGTGGCTAAGTAGCCGATGGTATTTTCACCTTCGGGAAAACCAAATTCACTGCCGATTGCCACGCGGACAGCCGGTGCAATCTGAGCGACAACGAAGCGATTCTCATCGAAGATAGCATCCCATAATCGCTGGGTATCGTCTTTGATGGTAATGGCAGCGGTAGGGCATACGGCGGCACATTGACCGCAGCCAACGCAGTTTGATTTACTCAGGGGCTCTTCAAAAGCCGGTGTTACAATCATTTCGCTTCCACGATGGGCAAAATCAATGGCACCGACGTTCTGGATCTCGGCACACATTCTGACGCAGTCACCGCAAAGGATACACTTATTGGGATCCCTTGAGATGCAAGGGCTTGATAAATCAAGGGGCTGCTCTTTTTTGAAAGGCTCTCCACCATCAAAACGAACCCTTGAGATGCCATAACGAATGGCCAGTTCTTGCAGGCGACACTTGCCGTTCTTCTCGCAAGTGGTACAATCTCTGCAGTGGTTTGATAGGAGAAGCTCTAAAATCATTTTTCTGTATTTTTGTAGTTTTGGCGTGTTGGTTTTGATGGTCATGCCATCCCTTGGTGTCGTAGAGCACGCCGCTTCTACACTACCCCATTCATTTTCGATGACACACATACGGCAAGCACCGTAAATGGATAAATCGGTATAATAGCAGAATGTCGGTAGCTCAATCCCGGCCTTACGAATGACGGCGAGGACGTTTTTTTCGTCTTGGAAGGCGACTTTCACGCCATCAATTGTCATATACTTCATCTTCTAGTCCTCCCTTACTGCGCTGAATTTGCAGGCATCGATACAAGCACCGCATTTGATACACTTGGCCGTGTCAATGGTAAAAGGTTCTTTGACTTTACCGCTGATGGCTCCTACGGGGCAGATTCTTGCGCACTTCGAACAACCGATACAAGCGTCTTGATCGATGACGAAGGTCTTCAACTGAGTGCACGTTTTTGTGGGGCATTTTTTATCTACAATATGGGCTAAGTACTCATCTCTAAAGTGGGTAATGGTACTGATGACAGGGCCTGCCGCCGTCTTACCGAGACCGCATAAAGCGGTGTTAGAAATCGTCCCGGCGAGCTCTTCTAATACATCCAAATCTTCCACTTCGCCTTGACCTGCTACAATTTTCTCCATGATTCTTAACATGATTTTCGTGCCTTCACGGCAGGGTACACACTTACCGCAAGATTCGTTCTGTGTAAAATTCATAAAGAAGCGCGCTACTTCCACCATGCAAGTATCTTCATCCATAACCACAAGGCCTCCGGATCCGATCATGGCGCCAACTTTTGTTAAAGAGTCAAAATCAAGGGGCAAGTCTAAATGCTCCGGTGTAAGACATCCTCCGGAAGGTCCGCCGATCTGGACCGCTTTAAAGGCTTTGCCACCTTGCATACCGCCACCGATATCAAAAATAACTTCCCGTAGCGTTGTGCCCATAGGCACTTCAATGAGGCCTGTATTCCTTACGTTACCGGTAAGGGAAAAAGCCTTGGTTCCGTGGTTCTTGTGAGGGCCCAGTTTCTTATAGTTTTCTGCACCTTCTTTAATTAGGTAAGGGACATTGGCAAAAGTCTCCACGTTGTTCAGCACCGTGGGCTTACCAAATAAACCTTGCTCCACGGTCCTCGGTGGCTTCGTACGGGGCATCCCGCGATTGCCTTCGATACTGGCGGTCAGGGCAGATCCTTCACCGCATACAAAGGCGCCGGCACCTTGACTGATATGTAAATCAAAAGAGAAATCGGTGCCTAAGATATTCTTGCCGAGAAGACCTGCTTCTTTGGCTTTGTCAATGGCTGTTTTGAGTCTACTGACGGCAAGGGGGTACTCGGCACGGACGTAGATGTATCCCTCATCACTTCCCGTTGCAAGGGCTGCAATCATCATCCCTTCCATGAGAAGATGGGGATCTCCCTCCATGATACTGCGATCCATAAAAGCACCGGGGTCTCCCTCGTCACCATTACAAATTACGTATTTTTTCGGTTCTTTTTGGCTTTTTACTTGACTCCACTTGGTGCCGGCCAAAAAGCCACCACCGCCTCTACCTCTTAGGAAGGCGCTGTTTACTTCTTCAATAATTTCGTCTCCCGTCATCTCAAAGAGGGCTTTTTCAAAGGCCGAATAGCCACCGTGACCGATATATTCTTTAATAGATTCTGAATCCATAGAACCACAATGGGCTAAAATTTGGCGAACTTGCTTTTGATAAAAAGGAATCTCATCTTGAATGGGGTAAGATTTTCCATCTTCTTTGTAAATCAAATGATCTACAATCTCTCCCTGTAGAATGGTTTTTTCTACAATGTCCTTACAGTCTTCCACTTTGACTTTGGTATATAGATAGCCTTCCGGCTCAATGCGAATGAGGGGACTCATCTCGCAGTATCCATGGCAACCGCTCTTCTTAAGTCCTGTAACATCGCCATGGGGATTATCCGATAGCTCCACTTGTACTGTTAGGCCTTTTTCTTCCATGATTCCTTGGAGGGTCTCTAAGATGTCTAAGGCACCACCGGCTACACAGCAAGTCTCGGCACAGACCAAAATCTTCTTTTTCTCCATGTCGCCCACTTGCTTATAAAAAGCCCTGGCTTCTTGTAAAGCTACTCTTGATTGTAGTCTATCCATGGCTCTCCTCCTTAGAAATCCCTTCTATAACTTCTACCGTCTTCTCCGGCGTCATGGCGCCGTATACTTTATCATCAATCATAAGGACCGGTGCAAGGCTACAGGCACCGAGACAAGATACCGTCTCAACGGTAAAAAGCATATCCTTCGTTGTTTTCTCATCGTTTTGCAGTTGTAACGCTTTTTTTACTGCATTTAAGATTGGAATCGATTTCTTGACATGACAGGCAGTCCCATCACAGATACGAATGATGTACTTCCCTTTTTCTTCCAGTGAGAAGTTCTCATAGAAAGTTGCAACGGAATAAATCTTGGCAGGACTAATCTTTAACTGTGATGCAATGTATATTAAAGCTTCTTTCGGTAAATAACGGTACTTCTTCTGTACTTCTTGCATAATGGCAATAACGCTACTGGCTTTTTTTCCATTTTGTTCGATGGCACTGTCAATAAAATCAAAATCGATGCTTTGCATGGTATTCCTCTCTTTCGGTAATTTAATCATCTGTATTATACTGTATTGTTAAAAATAAGTCAATCTTTTTCGTCAATAAGATTTGGTATTTTTTGTTATGGGTTTGTGACAACGATAAAATAGACGAAAAAGCAGTCCTAATACCGGTGGACTGCTTTTTTTGATTTGAAAGATTACGGTGTCTGAAGAACGATAATTCCCCCGTCATTCTGTAATGTCGTAACGATAATATTGCCGTAAGACCTGAGGGCTTCTCCCGCCATTTTGGCAGCCTCTTCTTCTTCAAAAAGGCCAAAGACGCTGGGTCCGCTTCCGCTCATAAGGGCGCCTGTGGCACCCTCCTCTATCAGCTTATGGCGAATTTCCGTAATGATGGGGTGGTCTTTCTCAGTGACAGATGCTAAGTCGCAAGAAAGGTGCTTTACCACTTCTTTGAGGTTATTTTCTTCCATGGCTTTTACCATATCTTCTACACGGGGTCTATGGGAGATCATGAGGGGATCGTACCCTTGGTACGTCTTTGGTGTTGATACTAAGATGGGTGGCGTCACTATGAGGACGTGTCCTATGAGCTTTGATGAAATAGGGGTGAGTTTTTCACCGATGCCTTGGGCTCTTCTCACTCCGCCGTCAATACAGAAAGAAAAATCAGCTCCTATAGGCGCTGCCATTGCCTTCAAATCTTCTATGGATAACTGAAGATCGTAGAGAAGATTGAGTCCATGGAATACGGCAGCTCCATCGGTCGTTCCTCCGGCAAGGCCTGCCGCCATGGGAAGCTTCTTGTCAATATGGATGTTGACGCCACCGATATGGGGATAGGCTTCCATCATGACTAAAGCACTCCTATAAGCTAAGTTGTCTTTACCCCCGGGGACGTCTTTATGACTTGCCGTGAGATGAATCTTACGATCCGCCCTTTTGGTCAGCGTGATTTCATCACCAAAGGCTATGGAGTGCATGATACTATCCAGTTCGTGGTAGCCATCTACTCTTTTGTAAAGTACATTCAGGATTAAGTTGATTTTACCTCTTGCCAGTAGCTTCATGTTGTTGTCCTATTCTTCTCTTTATTATTCGGTACGAAGGGCAGCCACAGGGTCTTTTTTGGAAGCCATTCTCGCAGGGATAAAACCACCGATCAAAGTGAGGGTCACGCTGATGGTAATAAGAATGATGGATGTGACGATCTCTAATTGTGCCACATCTTGAAGTCCCGTCATGGCTTCTATGATTTTATTCGTGGGAAGCGTAAGAAGGTACGCTGTGCCAATGCCTAAGAGGCCGGAGCATACTCCGATAATAAAGGTCTCTGCATTGAAGACGCGGGTGATGTCTTTTTTTCTTGCACCTAATGCCCTTAAAACACCAATCTCCTTGGTGCGCTCTAAGACGGAGATATAGGTAATAATGCCAATCATAATAAGGGATACAATGAGAGAGATGGAAGCAAAGGCAATGAGCACAATGGTAATACCATCCATAATATCTTTCGTCATGTCGGTGATGGTGGCGGCAAGGTCGGTGTAGACGATGGTGTCTTCATCGGATTTTCCTACATTATAATCTTCAAGGTAAGTGAGCATACCATCTTTGGTGTCAAAACTCTTTGGATATAAGAAAATCATATATGGCGTTGCATCGCCTCCTAAGTAGGCAACCATAGATTCTTTCTCTTCTTCTGTGATTTCTTGGAAATTAAAGACGTTGTAGTCCACTTCTTTTTGTTTTTGTACGATGGCGGAATTCATCGCTTCATCGATGATGGTTTCTACGAGTTCATCGCTATAGGCAATACCGTTTGATACAA
This sequence comes from uncultured bacterium, assembly GCA_964369705.1. Lineage (GTDB taxonomy): Bacteria > Bacillota > Tb-RUG-66 > Tb-RUG-66 > Tb-RUG-66 > CAYJGI01. The sequence continues at coordinate 3,466 of CAYJGI010000041.1, read as the reverse complement.
TACTAAACTCCACATCGCTTTTCAAACGCAAAATACCGGAGATCGTTAGCGTTTTATTATTATCGCTCTCATAGACGGCATCTAAATCGTCTACGGGAATAAAAGTCTCCATAGGTGTTTCTTCGTAGAAGTCATCGTTATGAACGAGTTCAAAAGTGGTGCCGATAATCTCATCGAAGTCAATGGATTCTACGTCTTCCGTATCAAATCCTAAGCCTTCCATAATGGCGTAATTAAGACGATTATCTTCATCGACGATGAGAACCATATCGGTCTCACCCGCTGGGAAACTGCCGGCTAAGAGGTCGTAATTCGTCTCTAAGTAAGAGTCCTCTTCTTCACTGAGGCTCTTAGGATAGGAGCTGATACCCATGCCTTCCATACTGGTAAAACCGCCACCGGAAGATGTGCCGTCATTCATACGAAGGCCGGTGCCCATCTGTACCGTCTTCACTTCTCCATCAATATCTCTTAACAGATTAAAGTTGACGAGCCTTGTAAAGCCCATACTGCTTATGAGGGATTCGTCCATGGCTTCTAAGTAGTCCATGTAGTCATCGGTGAAGTTGTTGGTGTGGTGGATTTGATTCTCTGTGGGATCGTATAGGTATACTTTTTGTTCCGTTGGGCCTTCCTCGGTATTGGTCATGCTATCGATTTGTTCTTGCCGCATTTGGGCTATGGTTTCTGTATCGATAGTCGTTGCCGATTTCGAGATAATCACCGGCATATTGGTCAGGGCATCCTGCTGGAATGCATCAATCTGCACCTGGAATCCGCTGGATAAGCTGAGAATTAAGGCAATGCCGATAATGCCGATACTACTGGCAAAGGCGGTAAGGGCAGTACGCCATTTCTTAGTGCCGATATTCTTGCCCGATAGCTTTAGGGCTGTAAAGAAAGACATTTTCGTTCTTTTCAGTTTATAATTGCCTTCTTTGGTATCCCCTGCTACGGGATTGGTATCATCTACGACAATACCATCTTTAAAAGAAATAATACGATTGGCATACGTCTCCGCCAGCTCTTTGTTATGGGTTACCATAATGACGAGCTTATCTTTGGCAAGGCCCTGAATCAGGTCCATAATCTGTACACTGGTGTTACTATCGAGAGCTCCCGTCGGTTCGTCCATTAAGATGATGGGAGGATCTCCCGCAAGGGCTCTTGCAATGGCTACCCTCTGCATCTGACCACCGGAAAGCTGGTTTGGTTTTTTATGGGCGTGATCAATGAGGTCTACTTTTTTTAGTGCATCGATGGCTTTTTCTCTACGCTCTTTTTGAGAAATACCGCTCAGCGTCATTCCCATCTCCACATTATCTAAGACACTCAAGTGGCCAATGAGATTGTAGCTCTGGAAAACAAAACCGATACTGTTGTTGCGATAGGCATCCCAATCACTGTCTTTATACTTCTTCGTGGAGGTGCCGTTAATGTAGAGGTCGCCGCTATCGTATTGATCAAGGCCTCCAATGACATTCAGAAATGTCGTCTTACCACTACCGCTTTGGCCGAGGATGGCCACAAACTCATTGTCTCTAAAACTTAAGTTAATGTCTTTTAATGCCGTTTGTGTGAACTGGCCGGTGGTATAGCTTTTTGTAATGTTTTTTAATTGTAGCATGATTGCCCTTTCTTTTTTTGAATATCACCTTATTGTACCATAATCTTATGATTTGCAATAGGATTTTGCTTTTGAAATATTCTTTTATATGATATACTAAAATTGTGAAGAATATATGAAAGGATGGAATATAAATGAACGTAAAAGAAGCCATTATGAGCCGTAGAAGTGTAAGAAACTATGAGGGTACAGCCATTGAACAAGAGAAACTCTTAGACGTATTAGAAGCGGGAAGACTTGCCCCCAGTGCCGGTAATCGCCAAGGATGGCGTTTTGTAGCTGTCACCAATAAAGAAGTGATCCAAAAAATGCAGGTAGCCTGTAACGATCAAAAATTCGTGGGAGAAGCCCCTTGTGTTCTTGCTATTATTTCTACCCAGGAGAGAGTCATGCCCTGTGGCGTCAGTGCAGAGCCCGTGGATTGCAGTATTGCTTTAAGCTATATGAACTTGCAAGCAGAAGAATTAGGCCTCAGTATGTGCTGGCTTGGTGCCTTTAATCAAGATAAAGCCAAGGAAGTCCTCCAGACGAAAGAAGGCGAGACCGTTATTGCCGTAACGCCCCTCGGCTATGCCAAAACCATCCCCGATGCAAAACCTCGAAAAGAAGCGGAAGAAGTCTTTACTTTTATGGATTAATACGTCTTTCGTTCTTTGAGTACTTGATTTTTTTTGAGTAGGTTCTCCTTCCTTGGAGGACCTACTTTTATTTTGCCTTTTTCTCACCCTTTTATTGCACCGTGATTGATGAAATCATTACAAAAGTCACAAAAACCCTTGACGTCAGCTGAAAAAACAAGTAAAATAATATCTACGTGGAGAGATGGCCGAGCCGGTCGAAGGCGCTCGCCTGCTAAGCGAGTATACGGGCTTAAACCTGTATCGAGGGTTCGAATCCCTCTCTCTCCGCCATCCACTCAATCATAATAAAACGCTCGACGATATCGTCGAGCGTTTTTTGTTTGTCCTTGATTAAGGTAGAACACGAGAGGTGCAAAAAAAGGACAATGTTTTAATCTGTTTTGGGCGCAAAAAACCGACATAATGGATTT
>CAYJGI010000041.1:0-778 GCA_964369705.1 uncultured bacterium | reverse complement strand
ATTCCAAAATATCGGTTTAGAAAAAATGTAATTTATTCAGTTAGGTTATAAAAAGTGGCGGTTACCCTGTGCGGTAACCGCCACTTCATGTTCTTTAACCGATTCTATCGGTCTGCGATTAAATTATCTTATGCCATCCGTAAATCATTATTGATGAATGTTTCTCTGCGTTTCTTGATAACAATAACTGCATCTACGATCGTCAAAACCAAAGGGAACATCATAAATGCGATAGGTGAATTATCGCCTGTCTTTGGAGTGCCTGTGTAATTCGAGGTTACCTAACCTATAGCACCGCCGGGGCAATGCCCGCTACAAGTTCGTACTTCTCTGCAAAACGGTGTATCATTGCCGCTATTTCCGCTCTTGTGGCTGTACCTCCGGGATCAAGTGTTGCGTTGCCTTTGCCAAACATTAACTCACTTCCGATTGCCCACATCATATCTTCCGTTGCCCAATGGGACACCTTGTCATCGTCTGTAAATTGTGACACGTCACCTCTTGGTGTAAGGTCATAGCCTTTATACTCTGCATAACGATAGAGTATCGCTGCAAGCTGCTCACGAGTGATGGGGTCATTCGGTGCAAATGTATTGTCTGTCGTGCCTTTGTAAATGCCATTCTCAGCTGTCCATACTACAGCATCATAGTACCAATCGCCACTCGGCACATCATTGAATGAATTGCTACCCGCAACAGCAGGATTACCCTCCATATTCCAAATGACTTGTGCCATCATCGCTCTTGTTACTGTGCCGTTCGGCTCAAAGGTTGTAGC